>JASEGA010000013.1 GCA_030018315.1 bacterium
CTCATGCACCTCCAGTATTTAGATTTTAGGAGATGCCTCATAAATTTCAACTAAAATTAGCACACCTTCTTCATCAGTGTAGGGCGAAGACTTGTCCCTGCCCTCTTACCTCGCATGTCAGCAAGGGTAGTTTTGGGTCTCCTGACTCAATATTACTTTAGAGGTTACAGTTCAATTTTCATCCCGTCACTGGCAGCTATTACTTTAGTCCTTAATTCTTGAGATAATTTATCTGCTAATTCCCACGGCTTTGACTTTATCATTGTCATACCAAAGTGGGTTAGAATAGCAAGTTTTGGGTTACTATCCTGGATTATTTGCTTGGCATCAGCTAAACATAAATGGTCAATCTCTGTCGGTTTCAGCCTGACTACATTTATTATAATGACATCCCCCTTGTAATATTTAGATATGCCTTCAAAATACTTTGTATCCACTACATATGATATTTGGTGATTCTTTCCAATAAGATTTAGACCATAAGTCTCACCACGATGCAAATGCCTAATAGGGGTCTCTATTTTAATATTCACTAATTTATATTTACCTCCTTCTTTTAGCACTTCTATCCCTTTTACATATTTCCTAACATACTTTAATACAACCGGGTCTTCATCTAACGCATCACTTGGTGCAAATATTACTCCGCGTGGCTTATAGCCACCCTCTGTCATTGCCTCTATCATCACATTTACATCTGCGGAGTGGTCAATGTGCCGATGTGATAGAACTATTCCATCAAGCTTAGTTGGGTCAAGTTTTGACTTACTTTTTAAGCATCTAACTAACGAGCCAGGACCCGGGTCCACAAGCACTTGCGTATCATCAAGTGTAATCCATATACCACCAGATGCCCGTATTTGACGGAATACAGTAAACCGCGCACCCGCAGTCCCTAAAAATACAATACGGTCCATTTTAATGTTTTGTTTGGAATTTGGAATTTATTATATTATGGTACTGGATCATACCCACCAGAGTTCCAAGGGTTACAGCGTAGTACTCTCCATATCCCTAATATAAGCCCATGCAAAATACCATGTTTTTCTATTGCCTCTATCATATACCCAGAACAGCTTGGATAAAACTTGCAAGCAGGTGGTAAAAACGGGGCTAAAAGTTTATGGTAAAATTTGAGAATTAGAATTAAAAGTCTTTTCATTGCTTAAAAACGCCAGTCCATAAAGCTTCAGCAGCTCCAGCAAGATAAAGTATACCTAAACCAACAGCTGAAACAGTTTTCTTTGTACCAGATGGCTGATGAAAATATAAGTCTCCAAGATAGAACCCAAGAGATGCGAAACATAACCCTTTTAATTCATTGCCATTATAAAACTGACCACCCCCAGGAAGCATTAAACAGGAAAGTAAAGTAGCAGCTATGTTCAATCTTTTATCAGCTTGAATAGACTTTGATTCTGAAAACTCATGTGGTATAACAGTTGTCTGAACACGCCATATATCGAAATCGTAAATGCTTGACTCATATGCAACCTCCATACTTATAGGACCGAGTTTAAATGCATAGCCCTTTGTTTCTGTAGGCATCAACTTATGGTCAAAATATTCCCACCTATATCCCCATCTATAAGACAGAAGATTTAAGAGAGTAAGTTCATACCCCTCGCAATTAAATGTGTCGTGTTTTTCACCCACCAAATCAGTTATTTTCTCATATACTATTTGATATTTTAAAAACGTACTTAGTTTAAAAGGTAACTCTTTAGTAGGTAACAAGACATCAAGTGTAGAGATAGGCTCAAATGCAATACCCCTTCTTATAAGTCGTGGGAGTGATGCAGATGAGCCTGACCTATAGCTAAGCCCTAGACCTATATTTTGAAAACTGAGTCCCAAGGAGAGCCCTGGCAGAGGTAGCTTATAAAAGCCCCTATATCAAAAGCTACGGTTTTAGCAGTATAACTTCCTTCTTTATACAAAATACTCCACCCAATATCACTTGGACCTATGAAACTATAGATATATTTTAACGATGCACCTAATCCTAAACCTTTGCAAATTTCTTTCCCATAAGCAAGAGCTATTGCATAGTCATAAGCAGTCCAGAGCCCAATTTTATTGCAGTAGACATCGGTTGCTATAATTCCACCTATGCTCATATAAGTATAACCAAGCCCTAAAATGCCTGTTTTTCTTAGAGGATACATAACGCTGTAATACAAATATCTCATGTCTGATAACCACCACTCACCTTCAAGTGATATATGTGTTCCGTGAAAATGTTTTTCTCCAACATAATTTAACCAATGATGAAATAACTCTCGTCCAATCCCAGGAGGTGATGAAATATTCATTGCAACAATGTTTGTTCGTTAATGAAATGCTAAAGCACCCGGATTGTAATAGATAGCAGTGGCATCATCAGCTAAAGCTGTAAATGCTGAGCCCATAGCTGCTGCTTTAGCACCAGGAGCGATTAAAAGAAATTGAGCACCACAGTCAGAAAAACTTAGATGAAGAAATAAGAAAATTGCTAACATTATCCCTCCTTATCTAACACTAATTTCAAAGTCTCTTCCTTTAGTACAGATATTTCTTAAGTTTCATTCTTTTCCAATTCCTTAATTACGGCTTCAAATTCATTTTTAAGAGAAGGTAGTTTTTCTTTAATAGCTTGCCAAACAATATTCCAATTTACTCCAAAATAAAAATGAATAATCTTATCTCGCATTGCTGCAATTCTTTTCCATTCAAATTTTTTATATTTATTTTTAAAGTCAGAAGACAAATTCTTTACTGCTTCACCAATAATCTCAAAACTTCTTGTAGAGGCTCGCTTTAAAACTTCATCTTGCAAATACTCTTCAAAAGTTAACCCTTGTGTTTTATCTATTTAAAAAAATTATTTCATCAAGGATATGTTTAAGATATGGTAAATTTTGTTTCATACCATTTAACTTCCTTTTCTACATACGGTTGAATATAAGGACTTAAACTACCATTTGTTATTAGTTCAACTTTTTTACCAAATAATTCTTCAAGAAAAAAAACTAAATCCATAAAATCATCAAAGTTGGGGGTTTCAAACTCTACAAGAAAATCTAAGTCACTTCTTTCTTTTTGTTTACCTCTAATATAGGAACCGAAAAGACCTATTTTTTTAACCCCGTGTTTTTTTAACATATCCTCATGCTTTTTTAATAATTGAAATATAATTTTGTCTGTAAGTATTTTTGTCTTCATCTTACACACTCATCAACGCCTTGAATTTGCTTCCCACTTAACACTAATTTCAAAGTCTCTTCCTTTAGTTCAGAATAGCTTAATTGCTCAGCTCCTTTGTGTACAAGTATAATATAATCACCTTTAAAGTACTCTTTGTTTTGTCTATATAGCTCACGCAACCTGCGCTTCAATTTATTTCTCACCACAGCTCCTTTTATCTGATGACTGATAATAAACCCTATTCTTCTACTATGTGCCGGAAGTCGGATAATAGTGAGATTGTTTCCTGACATGTGGGTGCCAAATTTAAATACTTTATCAAAGTCTTTATTCTTAATTAGTCTATCGCGAGGGGTGAAAGTTTTATTTGACACAAAGTTAAGCTGTAAGCCGTTTTCTGCCTTTTTTTCTACGCCTGGATAAGATATTTCTACCGGAGGCACTTTTCATCCTGTGCCTAAAGCCGCATCTCCTTTTACGCCTTATCTTTGATGGATGATATGTAGGCTTCATTTTTTGATATCCGTCCTTTTACTTATCACTCTATCAATAATTCCATATTCTTTTGCCTCAGTAGCAGACATCCAAAAGTTTCTGTCAGTATCCTTTGCTATCTTCTCAACAGGATTACCTGTATGAAATGCAAGTATTTGGTTTAGTTCATCCCTTATTTTAACTATTTCTTGTGCATGTATAGCAATATCGACAGCTTGGCCTGATATTCCACCCATAGGTTGATGGATGAGCACTCTTGTATGTGGTAGTGCATATCGTTTACCCTTCGTCCCTGATGCAAGTAACAGTGCGGCTATTGAAGCTGCCATCCCCATACAGATTGTGGAGACAGCCGGCTTTATATATTGGATTGTGTCATATATAGCAAGCCCGGATGAAACGATGCCACCGATAGAATCAATATATAAGTGAACGTCCTTATCAGGGTCTTCTGACTCAAGGAATAGTAACTGTGCTATTGCTGTTGAAGCCACAGGGTCAGTGATTTCGCCACTTATCATTACTATTCGCTCCTTCAAAAGACGTGAGAATATATCATAAGCACGCTCCCCATAAGTAGTTTTTTCTATTACCATTGGAATTAAGTTCATATTACCCTCCTATTTTTATTTTTGCACAATTAACCAAAAAATCAAGCACCTTTTCTCGCTTAAATTCTTCTATTAGAGAATCAAAGATTCCTTCTTTCTTCAGTGATTTTACAGTATCTTCATAACTGACTTTCTGATTCTCTACTAATTTAGACTTTATCTCTTCTTCTGTAAGCTTAATATCCTCTAATTTAGCAATTTGGTCAAGTAAAATTTCACGCTTCGCCCTCCATATTGCAACTTCATCAAGATTTTTTCGGGTCTCTTCGTCAATATTAGTTCCCACTCTTTTAAGCATAGGTCTCAAATATGCATTAACAATTGAAGTCGGTGGTTCAAATGGATTATCAGCTATAAGTGAGTTTATAATTTGGGTCAGTATTTTTGACTTAGCTATATTTTCTTTTTCTTTTTTAATTTCATTTTCTATTTGGTATTTAAGCTCTTGTAAAGAGTTAAATCCAATATCTTTTGCAAATTCGTCATCTATTTCAGGTAGCTTTTTTTCTTTTACTTCACGGACTACAAATTCATATTCAACTAATTTTCCTCTTAATTTTTCATCTTTTAAATCTATTGGATATCTAATTACTACTTTACGTCTATCGCCGGGTATAGAGTTTATGAGCCCCTGTGTTATCTCTTGCGGAACTTCTGGGGCGCCAAGTATGATAGCGTAATTGGAGACTTTGTTTTTTCTTATTATTCCTTTATCTTCATAGAGTATTTCGTAGTCCACACTTACCATATCACCGGGTAACGCACCCCTCATAATTAATAAAGGAGTGTAAATTGATTTTGAGTCCTGTAATTTTAAAAGCGCAACTTCAACCTCTTTATCACTTACTGTAGTTGGCAAATCTTCTACTTCAATTCCTTTGTAATTTTTAGGTTTTATATCAGGGATAACTTCAAAACTTATCTTAAAATGTAACCCATCTTCATCACTAAATTTACTCTCTTTAATTATACCCTGAGTAATGGGTGAGAAATTCTCTTTTTCAATCACCTCTTTGTAAGCTTCCTGTATAGTATCACTTATTGCCTCCTCTTTAATGCTGTCGCCAAATTTACCCTTTATGATATATATAGGAATTTTACCTTTTCTAAATCCATTTATATGTAATGTCTTTTGATATTTCTGATAGAGACTATCAATCTTATCTTTAACTTTCTCTGTCGGTATTTTGATTTCCAACAGCCTCTCGTATTCTTTAGGCTCTTTGATTTCTACTTCCATCTTTAACTGGGCAGAGCGGGATTCGAACCCGCAATCCATCTACTGGAACTAGGTCCTAAGCCTAGCGCGTATGCCAGTTCCGCCACCTGCCCATCTCTCCATAGATAATTATGAAAAATTCTAAATTCTAAGCACTAAATTCTAAACAATATCTAAATTCCAATTCTCCAAATCCCAAACAGTGTTTGGAACATTGGAATTTGAATATTAGGATTTAGAATTTATCATTTTATGATTATATTGTTAAATAATGTAAGTGTCAAGTGAAAATTGTAATCCTATAAGGAATAAAAACTTGACTTTTAACTTATTACGTAGTAGTTTAATAACCGATGCCCCTGTAGCTCAGGTGGATAGAGCACCGGTTTCCTAAACCGGGTGGCGTGAGTTCGAGTCTCACCAGGGGTAATAAAAATTAAAAATGAAAAATTCAAAATGCAAAATTAAAGAGCTTACAGCTAAAATAAGCAAGTGGATAAAGGACTGTGTGGATGAAGGGGGTGCAGATGGTGTTGTTTTAGGCTTAAGTGGCGGAGTTGACTCATCAGTAGTGGCTGTGTTATCAAAATTTGCTTTAGGTGAGTGTGTATTGGGGCTCATAATGCCATGCTATAGTGAGATGTCAGATGAGGAAGATGCCATGCTGGTAGCAAAAAAGTTTGATATTAGGACAGAACGTGTTGTGCTTGATTCAATTTATGATAGGCTTATTGAAATCATTCCGCAAACAGGGAGAAGTTCTGTTAAAGATAAAGTCTGTTTAGCTAATTTAAAGGCAAGACTAAGGATGGTAACTTTGTATTATTTTGCTAATAAACTCAATTACTTAGTAGCTGGTTGTGGAAATAAGAGTGAGCTAATAACAGGCTATTTTACCAAGTATGGAGATGGAGGGGTTGATATCTTACCTTTGGGTGGGCTCTTAAAGACCGAAGTAATAGAGCTTGCAAAGGAGCTTAAAATACAGGATAAAATAATTTTGAAACCGCCATCCGCTGGTTTATGGCAAGGTCAAACAGATGAGGTCGAGTTAGGTATTTCTTACACAGAGCTTGACAAAGCTATATTAGCTATAGAAACTGGTAAAGAGATGGGTGTTGACTCCAGGATTATAAGCAAGGTAAAAAAACTAATCCAATCTTCTGAACATAAAAGATTGCCTATCCCAATTTTTAAGATAGAAAAAGGATGAATTTAAAAAGAGAACTGAGCCTTATTGATGTTTTTTGTATAGCATCGGGTGCTATGATTAGTTCTGGCTTATTTATTTTGCCAGGGCTTACTTATGCAAAGACTGGTCCTGCTGTAATCCTTTCTTATTTGATAGCTGGCATTTTGGTTATACCAACTATGCTTGCAAAGGCTGAACTTGCCACCGCTATGCCAAAGGCAGGTAAGGAGTATGGGTGCATTCGCAGTATTGATTAATCAAATCATTACTATTGCACAGATAAAGCTGATTGCTGTGGGATGCTGTCTATCGTATAAATTAAATGCAAAATACAAAATTAAAAATTAGTGTTAGGGCATTAAAAGAGGGGGTAAGTGAGTTATTTTACTTAATTCCTGTATCTACTTTATCTATTGACGAGCTTGCCTCTGATGTAGCTGCCCAGCTTGTGGCAATTAAGAAGATGAAAAAAGTTGAAATTAAAGGTAAAATAGATTTTAGCATGGCTATGGTATGTTCGAGGTGTCTAAGTGATTTTACTCGTCAGTTTAGTGAAGAACTTGACAGCTTATTTTTACCTGGTATGGCACCGGTTGTAGAGGAGCTCTCGCCTGAAGATGCAAAAACTATCTTTTATAGTGGTGAAGAAATAGACATCTTACCTATTATTCGAGATACAATCCTACTTTCAATTCCTATTAAACCACTTTGTAGTGAAGCTTGTAAAGGACTATGTCCTATATGTGGTAAGAATTTAAACGAGGGCGCTTGTTTATGTAAATGAAGAATATCTTAAAGGTTTTGCTGAGAATAGGGATAAGTGGGTTGCTCCTTTTTTTCATTTTAAAAAGAGTAAATTTTAAAGAGACATTTGAACTCTTGAAAAATGCAAATATGCGCATTTTTTTAACTTCATTTGCTGGTTATACCCTATTAGCCATGAGTAGTGCTTTACGATGGCACCGGTTACTTCTAGTACAAGATGTTAAAGTTGCCTACCGGAACGCACTTGCTTACTATCTAATTGGTTTTTTTTATAACAACTTTTTGCCAGCAGTCTTTGGTGGTAGTGTTATAAGAGCTTTATATGCGGGAAGGACTACAGGAAAGAACAAAGAAGCTTTCTCATCTGTGCTAACAGAATTACTTATTGGGAGTTGGGCGGTTGTTTCTTTTACTATTATTGTAATTATTATATCTTTTGTTTGGTTTAGACCAGTTATAGTAAAAACTGTAATTATACCCATACTTACAGTTTTTGTTATTGCAAGTACTCTCATATATTTATTTTTTGAGCGTGGCTTTATGCGTAAATTTAAAGGTATAGTGGAAAGGGTAAAAGTATTTGAGCTCGGTAATAAAGTGAAAGAGTTCTACAATGCGATGTATCTTTACAGAGAGGAAAAAAAGACTATTTTTGAAGTTATCTTAGTTTCATTTATAATGCAACTCAGTATTGCATTTATGAACTTATCAGTTGGAATATCACTGGGGTTCAAACTTCCTATTATGAGTTATGTAGTTTATCCTACAATAATAGGGCTTTTGGCAACAATACCAATTACTATAAACGGATTAGGACTCAGGGAATGGGGGTATAGGTTTTTCTTTGCACAGATGGGACTGACAGAGTCACAAGCTGTCACCCTCTCTCTACTTTTTTATTTTGTTGGAGTGATAGGAAGTTTAGCAGGTGGAATTATTTTTCCTTTTATGAAGCTCAAACCTCAATTTCACACAAATAATCGTGTTTCAGCTACTGATAAACTACATGACAAATCAAAAATAGAGGATAGTTTTGGGTCTGACTAACTTTTTTACATTTTAGTTACAAGGAGAGAATGAAACTTTCTGTAATTATTCCAGTCTATAACGAAAAGGATACAATTTTAAAGCTTATTGAATGTGTTAACTCAGTTCCTATTGATAAAGAAATTATAGTAGTGGATGATAATTCAAATGATGGAACAAGGGAAATGTTAGAAAAGCTCAAAACTCAAAACTTAAAACTATTTATCATTCCAAAAATCAAGGTAAAGGGGCTGCTATTAGGTCTGGCTTACAATATGCAACTGGAGATGTGGTAATTATACAGGACGCAGATTTAGAATACAACCCTAACGAGTATCTCATGATTTTACAGCATATAGAAAAAGGAAAATTCTCTGTAGTTTATGGGTCAAGGTTTAAAGGGGGGCAAATTTAATCTTATAAGTCGTATAGCAAACAAGGTACTTACTTTTAGCACAAATTTACTTTATTCCTCTAAACTTACAGATATGGAGACCTGCTACAAGTGTATAAAAAGAGATGTAATTAATAATCTAAAACTTAAATCAAATAGATTTGAATTTGAGCCCGAGGTGACAGCAAAGTTGTTAAGGAAGGGATACAAAATTTTTGAAGTCCCTATTTCATATCATAGAAAAATAAAGGGAAAGAAGATAGGTCTAAAAGATGGCATCCATGCAATACTAACCCTTATTAAGTGGAGAGTTAAATAATTATTGACATTGATGGGATTTGAGAGATAATTGAATTGTGAATAAAAGACTTATAGAAATTGCTAATCGTAGGAAGGAGATAATTTTAATGTATATTTTCGGTTCCATGACTTACGGTAAAATAGGAGCCTTAAGTGATTATGACATTGCTATTCTTGTGAACAAGAAAGTCCCGTATAACTATAAGTATCAAGTTCATAGTGAGCTATGTGAGGCATTAAATACTGGTAAAGTAGACCTTGTAGTATTAAATTCTGCTCCCATTGAATTGGCATATAATATTATATATTATAGCAACTGGTAAATTGCTGTATGAGAGAAGTGTATATGATAGGGTTGAATTTGAGGCTAATACTCTAAGTAAGTATTTTGATTATCTTCCTGTTTTAAGAAAGCAAAGAGAAGAGATATTAAAGGAGTCAAATTATGAAAGAGGAATTCAGCGGTGTAGAGAGGCACTTAGAAAAACTGAAAGGATGCTTAGAAAAATTAGAGCCCCTCAAAGAAAGGAAGCTTAAAGATTTTCTCTCCAATTCCGATTTACGTGACATTGCCGAAAGGAATCTTGAAATTGCAGCTCAACGTTGTATTGACATAGGTGGAAGGATAATCTCATTGGAGCAAGCTGAGAAGCCTAAAGATTATAGAGAGCATATAACACGATTAGGTGAGCTGAAAATCCTTCCAATAGAATTTGCCAAAAGATTTCAGATATCTATAAGTTTATGGGCCATATAAAATCATGGTTGAGCAAAAGGAAATAAGTCAAAAAGTTTCAGTAATTATCCCAGCCTATAATGAAGAGGAGAATATTCCTATTTTAATTAAAGAACTACAGAATATGATTTCTAATACCAAGTTGGATTGTGAAGTTATATTAGTAGATGATGGCAGTGAGGATAAGACATATGAAATAGCTAAGAAATGCGAGGCTAATTACAACTTTATGAAAGTAATCAGACATCGCCATAATTTTGGCAAAACCGAAGCTATATTGTCTGGGTTAAAGGCAGCTTCCGGTGATTTATTGGTGTTAATGGATGCAGACCTCCAATATTCACCGTCTTGTATACCAGAACTTATTCAAAAGTTGGACAAAAAGTATGATGTAGTAACAGGTTGGAAAAGAGGTAAATATGGGAAACAAGCTGTTTCCCGGACATATAATGCCCTATCAAGATGGCTATTTAAAATACCAATACATGACCAGAATTCAATAAAGTTATTAAAACGCGAAGTCTTAGAAGATATGACTTTAAGGAAAGATTGGCATCGTTATATAGTGGCACTGGCTTGTGATAAAAAGTATAAAGTAGGTGAAGTGGAGGTAGAAATTTATCCTCGTCTCTATGGTAAATCAAAATATGGTGGTCCTATCAGGATAATTATAGGTATTCTTGACTTAATAGCTGTTAAGTTTCAAGTCTCATTTATGAAGAAACCGCTACTTCTTTTTGGGACATTGGGCGGAATATTTCTGATTGCAGGTTTTATTATTGGGGTTATTGCTATTTATCAGAGGTTTGTCCTTAATCATGGGTTTAGGCCTTTACTTTATTTAATAATTCTATTAATTACTATAGGACTTTTACTCTTTATCTTGGGTTTTTTAGCTGAGACTATAGCTGGTTTACACGATGAGATAAAAAGAATGGAGAGGAAATAAGATGAAACAAAAACATATTAGACAAAAACGTAAAACTTACAAATTTGCTTTCTTTTACAACAAAAAAATTTTAATGTATATTATTTTAGGAGTAAGTTTAGTCTTTGCTTTACTACTTTTTGACCCAAAGTTAGATACTGGTGGCGACAATGCTACTTATATATGCCTTGCAAAATCACTAATAAGTGGGACTGGGTACCGCGATATTTATGAACCCTCAAACCTTCCGCATACCCAGTATCCTCCAGGTTATCCATTACTACTTGGAGGGATAATGGCTATAATAGGTGATAAATTTTTGGGCTTAAAAATATTCTCTCTCCTGCTTTCTCTTGGAGCCGTTTATATTTTTTATCTAATTCTTAAGCAGAAAAGGATAGCTTCACTTTCCTATCCTATACTTTTTTTGTTTGCAATAAGTCCTACTTTTTTAGAAAATTCACATATAATACTTTCTGAGCCCTCTTTTCTCTTTTTTACACTCTTAACAATATATCTGTGGGGGCAATGGGAACTCAAAAATAAGTCAATATGGTTCTTTTTTGGCACTCTTTCAGCAATAGCTTGCTATTTTGTGAGAACAGTTGGGATTGCTATAATTATTGGAGCAATAGTTTATTTATTATATAGGCGTAAATTTAAAGAAGTCCTTGCATTTTTACTCATTAGTTTAGCTTTCATATTGCCGTGGATTGTAAGAAATAGCAGGGTATCACAGGGAGGAGGCTACTTTACTCAATTTCTTTTAAAAAATCCATATGACATTAAGTCTGGTTATGTAGCTATTTCTGACATTGCAACTCGAGTTTATACAAACTTTAAGATATATGCTCTCAGTATTATACCTGGATTTATATTTCCCTCTTACCACAAATTGACTCCACCATATAAATCTCTAAATTTAGGGACAGTTTTATTATCTCTTATAATTTTAGGGATAGTAATTTATGGTTTAATCAAAGATATTTTGTTGAAAAAACATTTTGTTCATTTCTTTTTACTATTTTATGCTATCATAACTTTAGGCTGGCCCTCTGTATGGAGTAGTGAGCGTTTTTTGTTCCCTATTCTACCTTTTGTAATTTTTTATTTCTTTAATGGTATTTCTAAAATTGCATCTAAATATTTAGTAGTACCCGGAGTATTTATAGGAATAAGCGCTTTTACAAGTCTTCAGACTACTTTACCGAAAATTCCACCAAACATTAGAATGTTATCCTATTATAGAAAGGGTGATGAGATGGCTGGCTATTCATCTGATTGGAGGAATTATTATTTGGCATCCGATTGGATTAGATTAAATACTTTACCAGATGCTGTAGTATTGTGTCGAAAACCTGGGCTTTTCTATTTAAGAGCAAATCGCAAGACTTTTTGCTATCCAATGACTTATGAGCACCAGCAAATTCTCGATGCTATTAATAAATCGGATTACATATTAGTAGACCACTTTTTCTGGACAGGCACTACTCCAAAATATCTTATTCCTGTCCTCAAAGAGAATAGAGAAATCTTTACAGTGGTGTATGCTACGGATCAACCTCAAACTCTGGTGCTGAGAGTGAAGAGGAAAGAGTTAAAAGAAAGATGAGAGACTATCCTGATATTGGGGAACAGGCATTGCGGACTTTAGCGTTAACTCACAGGTATAATGCATAGATTATTGATGTTCTGAAGCCTTTTATAGGAAATGAGATTATAGAGAGGGGATGTGGACTTGGCAATCTTACCTTTTATCTTGAGAGAGAGAGAAAGAGACATCTTACCTGTCTGGATAAATCAGAATATTTTATTAAACATATGAAAATTTACTATCCGACAGTGCCTTTTTACCACTTAGATATCTCTATGGATATTTTCCCTCCCTCGATTCCTGAGGGATTTGATACAGTTATCTGTGTGAATGTATTAGAGCATGTTGAAAAGGATGAGCAGGCACTTATTAATATGAGAGAACTCCTTAAACCAAGTGGCAGACTTTTACTGTTTGTGCCCAGGTTAGAAGGACTTTACGGTAGTGTAGATAAGGAAGTGGGTCATTTCCGGAGGTATAATAAAGGAAATTTAAGAAAAAAGATAGAAAGAGTAGAGTTGGAGATAGAGAAATTACGCTATTATAATCTTTTAGGTATCAGCGGTTGGTTTATAAATGGCAAGATATTCCATCGTAGATCATTTCCTGTCTTGCAGACTATTCTTTTTGATAGGATAGTGCCAATGTTATCCCGCACAGAAAAGTATTGGGCTCCTCAGTGGGGAATGTCGTTATTTGTAGTGGCAAGAAAAAGAGAAAATTGAAACTGACATGAAGAGAAAAAATTTGAAATGTAGTATAATTGTTCCTGTTTATAATGAGAAAGACACAATTCTTTCTATTATTGAAAAACTAAAGAATGGTTCAATTAACAAGGAGCTCATAATTGTTGATGATTTCTCCACCGACGGGACAAGAGAGATATTAGAAAAAATCAAGAACCAAAAAATTAAAGTAATTTATCATAACCGGAATAGAGGAAAGGGGGAAGCAATAAGGTCGGGACTCCAATATGTAACAGGAAATGTGGTCATAATTCAGGATGCAGATATGGAATATAAACCAGAAGAATATCCAAGATTGTTAAAACCGATAGAGGAAGGAAAGGCATGTGTTGTGTATGGCTCACGATTCAGAGGGAAAGGAGAGTTTGTCTTCTCCAGTCTTGTTGCGAATAAGATTTTGACATTTCTTACGAATTTATTCTACGGCTCACGACTTACAGATATGGAAACCTGTTATAAATGTATAGAAACTCAAGTTATTAATGGATTGAATCTACACTCAAAGAGGTTTGATTTTGAACCAGAGGTTACGGCAAAATTGTTGCGCAAGGGGATAAAGATATTAGAGGTGCCTATTTCCTATAAAGGAAGAAGCACCAAGGGGGGCAAGAAGATAGGATTTTGGGATGGGTTACAGGCAATATGGACATTGGTAAAGTGGAGAGTAAAATAAGATTTGAAGTTGTCTATGTCACTCAAAAGCCTGAGACTTATGTGCTAAAAATTAAAAAATGGTAGAATTGATAATTGGCAAGAATTGCAAAATTGACTCAACGGCTATATTAGGGTGTTTACCGGGTAGGAAGCTGTCTTCTTATAAACTTAAGATAGGTGCTAATGCTATTATACGCTCCGGAAATGTTATTTATGCTGGTACTGAAATTGGGAATAATTTTGAAACTGGTCATAATGTGGTAGTGAGAGAAGACAATATTATTGGCGACAATTTCAAGATTTGGAATAATTCAACAGTTGACTATGGGTGCAAGATAGGTAATCATGTTAAAATACACAGCAATGTCTATGTAGCACAGTATACAATAATTGAAGACTATGTTTTCTTGTCTCCAGGTGTGATGATAGCAAATGATTTACATCCCATATGTGGAAAGTGTATGAAAGGACCAACAATAAAGAGGGGGACAAGAGTTGGTGTAAATGCAACATTATTTCCTCATATCACAATAGGTGAGAATTCATTAATAGGGGCGGGTAGTGTAGTTACTGCAGATATACCACCTAATTCTGTTGCTTATGGAGTTCCTGCTGAAGTGAGGGGTTCAATTTATGATTTAAAATGTAAAATGGGATTCAAAAAATTTTGCTACAAGAATCCAAAAATTCGCTGTCATTAGGGTAATTCGTTTACATAAAGATGAAGATAGTGCTTATAAATGACCAGCCACTTTACTCTGGCATGGGTAAGTATGCACTGAAATTATATGAGGGGTTTAAAAAGACTTTACCTCAAAAAAACCATAATATAGATTTCCTATTTTTAGATTATAATAAAAGAGAGTTACAAAAAGAGGATGGCTACCCAATAAACAAGACTTACAAAATCCCCATTTTTGACAATAAACCATATTTTTGGTATAGAATGAGTAAAAAAATTCCTACAAATTATGATATATTTCACTTTGCGAATCAAAATCTATCTTTTCTTATTCGTGTGATTAAGTCGCGAGCTAATAAGCTGACAGTCCCTCGTTATGTAGTAACTTGTCACGATATTGCCCCACTTCTTATGCCATCTAATTTATTGGAGCCACATTTTCGTAGGTATTTATATTCAGGTCTCAAAATAAGCCAAAAAATAATTGTAGATTCGGAGTCTACTAAAAACTATCTTGTAAAAATTTTTGGCATTCCTGCTAATAAGATAAAAGTGATTTATTTAGGAGTAGATTCTGATACATTTAAGCCTTATGAAAAATCAGCTGTAAGAAAAAAGCTTAACTTACAGTTTGGCTTACCTTTGGACAAAAAGTTAATTTTGAATGTAGGAACAGAAGGGAGGCGAAAAAACATATCTAATTTACTTGTTGCTTTTTCTCTTTTGAATAAAAAAATGCCCAACACTTTACTTGTAAGGGTAGGTAAAAAGAGTTGGCACACAGATAGGCTTATACACAAATTAAAATTAACAGATAAAATCAAATATTTTGATGCTATACCTGAGACCGAACTTCCCATCTTTTACAGTGCAGCAGACTTATTTGTGATTCCTTCATATTATGAAGGATTTGGCTTACCTGCATTAGAAGCAATGAGTTGCGATTTACCTGTGGTGAGTTCAAACACGAGTTCACTACCTGAGGTTGTAGGTAATGCAGCAATTACAGTTAATCCCAAATCTCCAATTGAGTTGATGAATGCAATGCAGCGTGTTTTAACAAATAATAGGCTATATAAAGAATTACGTGAAAAAGGGATTGAGAGGACACATAAATTCAGTTGGGCAAAGACTGCAGCAGAAACTGTGGAGTTATACAAGAAGCTTCTATTCTGAAGCA
The DNA here is from genome assembly GCA_030018315.1 of bacterium. Lineage (NCBI taxonomy): Bacteria > bacterium. Next base: position 15,709 of record JASEGA010000013.1, read on the forward strand.
GTATAATAACATTTTCCTTCCTTGTCTACTGTATTCTGTCTGCTAAAATGAAAGTTTTATATATAGTGACTGCCTTTCCAAGATATGAAGGCGATGTTATAACACCGTGGCTTGTTGAGAGTATATTAAAACTTAAGACTTGCGGTCTAAATATTGATGTGTTTACATCATCTTACAAAGGATTAGGTAATCAAAGAATTTATGGCATTGATGTAATAAGGTTTAGATATTTCTTTAAAAGGTGGGAAAAATTAACTCATGAGGAGACTACACCTGATAGATTAAAAAGGGGTATGTTTTATAAAATACTTGTTATATTTTATTTAATTGGCGGTATATCTGGGATAATCAAGTTGTGCAGGGCATCAAAATATGATATGATTCATGTACATTGGCCACTTCCACATGCAATATTTGGGTATATTGGTAAAAAGTTATGCAACGCTAGTATAGTGTCTTCTTTTTATGGTGTAGAGTTAAAATGGGTTAAGAAAAAGTTACCAATTTTAACCCCTTTTCTTAAATGGGCGGTTAAAAGTTCAGATACTGTAACAGCAATTTCTACATATACAGCAAACTTGATAAATGAGCTTATTCCTACCAAAGTAATAATAATTCCATTTGGAGCTGCAATTGCAAGCAGTCAGAAAATAGAGGATAGAGGACAGAGGACAGAAGACAGAAAACAGAAGCCAGAAAACAATATTCTATTTGTTGGTAGACTTGTTGAGCGGAAGGGAGTAAAATATCTTATTGAAGCTTTTGATATGGTATCTAAGAAAATAGATTCTACACTTACAATTGTGGGAGAAGGCTCAGAGAGGGAGAAGCTTGAAAAGTTAGTGGATGAAAAAGGATTAAAGGAGAAAGTTATCTTTACAGGAAAAATTTCAGAACATAAGCTTAAAGAATATTACTTGAATTGCGATGTATTTGTATTGCCTGCATGTACCGATTCAAAAGGTGATACTGAAGGTTTAGGTGTGGTTTTAATTGAAGCAATGAGTTACAAAAAGCCAGTCGTAGCTTCTCAAGTTGGTGGTATAGTAGATATTGTGAAAGATGGGGAAACAGGACTATTAGTTCCAGAAAAAGATGCTACAAAATTAGCTGCTGCTATTTATGAAGTTCTTAATAACAAAGCTCTGGCAAATAAGTTTGGCGAGGCCGGTCACAAGTTCATTAAAACAAACTTCAGTTGGGAAAAAATTATAGATAGGTTGGTTAAAACATATAATGAAACTTCTTGACTTCTATCCCTAATTGTGATAATTTAGAATAATAGGTAAGTATTTCTAAAAAACAGAAAGGAATAATATGGAGTGCAACAACGATGTTGTTGCAAATTATAAAATTTATAAACATTCTCCACCTCATTATTTTGCAAAATCACCGATTTTGCACTCCAGAGCTTAGAAAAACTAAACTATTACAATTTAGATGGAGGTAAAATGAAGAAGGCACTAATCACAGGGATTACAGGACAGGATGGCTCATTTTTAGCCGAGTTCCTCTTGGAGAAGAATTACGAAGTTCATGGGATTGTGAGGAGGGTAGCCATTGAAGATATTGAGCATAGGCTGTGGCGGATAAGGCATATTCTTGATAGAATAAATTTACATCCTGCTTCTTTAGAGAGCTATGCAAGCATTTTTGATGTGGTTGAAAAAGTGAAACCTGATGAATGTTACCATTTAGCTGCACAAAGTTTTGTTAGTTACTCATTTGAAGACGAGTTTTCTACAATCAACACAAATGTTAATGGAACACATTTTATTTTGGCAGCGATTAAAAATAGGGTTCCAAACTGCAAATTTTATTTTGCTGCTTCTAGCGAAATGTTTGGAAAGGCAGAAGAGACACCTCAAAATGAGAAGACACCTTTCCACCCTCGTTCCCCATATGGAATATCTAAAGTAGCAGGGTTTGACTTAACAAGAAATTATCGCGAGGCATATAACCTTTACGCATGTTCAGGTATCTTTTTTAATCACGAATCACCCAGAAGAGGATTTGAGTTTGTGAGCCGAAAAATTACTAATGCAGTTGCTGAAATTAAATTGGGATTAACTAAAGAATTAAGACTTGGAAATTTAGACGCAAAAAGAGACTGGGGTTATGCTGGTGACTATGTGAGAGCCATGTGGCTTATGCTACAACAGAACGAAGCTGATGACTATGTAATTGCAACAGGTAAAACACATTCAGTTAGGGAGTTTGTAGAGCTGGCTTTTGGATATGTTAACCTTAACTGGCAGGATTATGTGGTGATAGATAAGAACCTATATCGACCTGCAGAAGTTTACGAACTCAGGGGCGATTTTACGAAGGCAAAGGAAAAGCTGGACTGGGAGCCAACAGTTGAGTTTAAAGAGTTAGTTAAGATGATGGTTGAAAATGACCTGAGAAGGCTTAAAGAAAAATGAAGAAGATTGATAGATGCAAAAAATTAAAGTTTATTGCCGATGTAAACATTGAGAAGCCTTTGATAGATTTTCTAAAAGGAATATCCATTCATTACTGGGGACGATATTAGAGCAGTTATGCTGTTTGCAGCAAAGACATAATCTGTTGTAATTCAATGTCTACTGTTTGCATTGCTAAGGTTAACGGTGATGATATTTATGGTGCAACCCGTTTTTGCTTTGATAAGATTGTTTCTGCTAAATTACTCTCTGGTGTGCATAAAGTGCTTCTTAAGCCCAATTTCCTTAATTCCAGTCCAGCCTGGCTTGGCATCACTACTGATATTCGGCTCGTTGCAAGTATGATAAAAATTCTTCACGAGTGTGGTATAAAAGAAATTGTAGTAGGTGAAAGTGCTATCAGTGGCACGGATGATGTCTTTGAAAAATTGGGGGTTTACAGACTTGAAAAATTAGGTGCAAAAGTAGTGAATTTTGATAAAGGTAAATGGGTGAAAGTGGAGACAAATAATAAGATAGTGAGACATAGAATAGTATTGGGAAAATTTCATCTCCCTGAGGAAGTGATGGAGAGCGACCTTGTTATTAGTGTAGCAAAGTTGAAGACACATAGTGAGACAATGGTTAGCCTTTCTATCAAGAATCTATTTGGCTGTGTTCCACATAGTGACCGTCGTATTGCGCATAGAGATGGACTAAATAGTGCATTAGTTGATATTTTTACATATTTAAATGCACACAAGAAGATGCTATATTTTATAGATGGCATATATGGTTTGGAAGGTAGACTCGGACCTGTACACGGACGGCCGGTGAAAATGGATTTAATAATTGGAGGAACAGATGGAGTAGCTGTAGATAGCACTGGGGTAGAGGTTATGGGGTACAAACCAAATAAGGTAGAACATATTCGGCTAGCAGCTCTTATTACTCGTTACTCCTCACTTAGTACTGTATATGAGGGTGTAAGTGTTAAAGATGTCAAGAAGTGTTTTGATATGCCATTCCCGTTCTCACCTGTAGTGACACAGCTTCCGGTAATTAACAAAAAGATATTCAGAAAGAAGCCGTATCTACGTTTTAGGGGTAGATGTATTAGGTGTGGTGTGTGTGTAGAGATGTGTCCGCGTGATTGCATTAGGCTTCAAAATGGGGGACCAAAAATAGATTTAAAAAGATGTATAGGTTGTTTATGTTGCTGTGAATCCTGTGAACAAGGAGCAATGGATTACACAGTCACTTATGGCTTCATCTATAAGATGTTAAAGAATACACTAGAGATACTGCACAGTAAAAATGCGTAACTTCCAAAAAGGTAATAAAGGACTATTGAATAAGGAGCGTTTTAAAAGGATGGAGCAAGATAAAATTTTATGGTTGAAAAGGTTATCGCTCAAGGATGCATTGATACTTGAGGAGAGTCTCATTTCTTCTACACTTATTTGGGAATGGCGTAAGAATTTTGCTCCTGATACTCCTAAATAAGGAAGAAATTGACTATATGATAATTGGTGGTATAGCAGCGGGTACTCTTGGCGAGCCGAGAGTTACAGGGGATGTAGATATTGATATATTATTAGACAGGGACGACATTTCCAATTTTCTATATGGATTGAAGGAGGCTGGGTTTAAATTTAATAATAGAAAATGTATTACAGAAGCAAAAAATGGCGCCTTCCAAGTATTTTTAGGTCAATTTCATGTTGACTTCGTCATCGCATCAACAGACTTGGAAAAAGTAGCAATCCGTCATTCCGATAAACTTGATAAAAATTACCTTATTAGGTGGGCGGAAAAGTTATCTGATGAGGCACATAATTTAAGAATTTATAACGAAGTGAAAAGGCTCTTGACTCTGGAAGGGATGAAATGGAGAGAAAATTACAGAGAATAAAGAGAAGGTATTTAGCTCTAAAAAGGCAGATTCTTACTACTTTAGCAACCGGTGGAATTAAGCATGCCATTAATTATCTTTACTTTAAAATGCTTACTACAAGTAAAAATTCTATTTTACTCAAATGGTTGTATTCGGTAGCTCCTTATCCAATCTGCGTAGAGATAGAGACTACTACCAGATGTCATATGAAATGCATAATGTGTGAACATACTTATTGGAACGAGCCAGCAAGAGATATGTCATTTGAAGAATTTAAAGCAATTGTAGACCAATTCCCAAGGCTAAAGTGGATAGGACTCACAGGCATAGGGGAGAGTTTTCTTAACAAGGATTTTATGAAGATGTTGCGATATCTTAAATCTAAAAGTGTGTATATAGAGATTTACGATACTTTTTATCTTGTAGATAAAAAAATTGCTGAAGAGCTGATAAATTTAAGAATAGATAGAATTTTGCCCTCTATAGATGGAGCAACTAAAGAAACATACGAAAGAATAAGAGTTGGTTCCAATTTTGAGAGAGTTATAGAAAATGTACGCTATCTATCTCAACTGAAAAATAGGAAAAGTCTGGTTTATCCTGATATTTGCTTTCATTATATAGTTACTAAAATAAATCTGCACGAGATGCTTCCTTATATTGAGTTAGTCCATACTATTGTAAAGGATATGGAGGTGAGTATTCAATTTACCAGAGCACTACATAGTTTTGAGGAAATTGAGGATTTATTCATTGAAATACCGCCAGAGGTTATTACGGCAGTGGAGAAAAAGGCGAAAGAGTTAGGTATTCACTTGATATGGAACATAGATGTGTCTCAAGATAAACTTCCCATTTATAGATGCACTGCATGGATTGAGCCTTTTATATTTGCTACTGGACATGTTATTCCCTGTTGTGCCGGAAATGAGGCAAATCGCCGTGAGTTCCAGAAAAAATATAGTTTGGGAAATGTGTTTGAGCAGAGTTTTAGAGAAATATGGAAAGGAAAGGAATATAGAAATTTTAGAAAGATGTTAAGCAAAAATAAAGTTCCTATCCAATGCAAGAACTGTAGTTGTTATGACACCAGAGGTAGATAAGCAATCATCAGAGTCCCTTGTTAATAGTAGTTATGTAAATACAAGTACATTGGTAACGACATCGTTTTACAATAGGGATGGTACATTACTTGGAACAAGATACTAATATTAATTTTGTGTTATCTTAAAAAGGTTGACAGAATATTAATTTTGTGCTATCTTACTTAAAAGGCAATAAAAGCTAAAAATAATCACGACTCGTCGGAATACAGGAGAAAGAATATGAAAGTGTTAGTTACAGGAGGGTGTGGTTTTTTAGGGTCACATATTTGTGAATTTTATGTCAAAAAAGGAGTTGAAGTAGTATCTTACGATAACATGACAAAATATGAACTGCAGCGAACTGGCTATGCAACTGAGGAAGCACGGAACTACACTTGGAACTATCTAAAGAATATTGGAGTAAAGGTAGTTAAAGCGGATGTTAGGAATTTTGAAGAATTAATTGATAATGCTCAGGGATGTGATTACATAATACACACTGCAGCACAGCCAGCTATGACAATTAGTTGGGAAGACCCCCGATTAGATGTTACCACAAATGTTATGGGTAGTTTTAATGTTCTGGAAACAGCTAAAATGCTTAAGATACCTGTAGCGTCATGCGCAACAATTCATGTCTATGGGAATAAAATTAATCAAACATTGAGTGAAAGTGATACACGGTATGTTAGAGAGCCAGAAGCAATTGATGAAAGTTATCCTACATTAGAGGGGACTTTAACGCCTTTACATGCTTCAAAAGCTGCGGGAGATATATATGTCAAAGTTTATATAGATACTTATGGAGTTGAGGCGGCAAGTTTCCGACTCACTGGAATCTATGGGATTAGGCAATTTGGGGGCGAGGACCACGGGTGGGTGGCTAACTTTGCAATACGTAGTGTGTTAAATTGGCCGATAACTATTTATGGCTCAGGTAAGCAGGTTAGAGATATTATTTATGCTACTGATGTTTGCCGGGCGTTTGATGCCTTCTACCATTCGCGAAAACCAGGAATATACAACATTGGAGGAGGCACGGAAACTGCTATATCTTTATTAGAATGTATAGATATCATAGCTGAAATTAAAGGGAAAAAGCCTGAAGTTAAATTTGGGCCTGATAGGCTTGGGGATTTAAGATATTTTATATGTGATATAACTAAAGCACAAAAAGAGCTTAATTGGAAACCGCTTATTATGCCAAAACAAGGAATTAGAACACTTATTGAGTGGATAGAAGAAAATAAAAAATTGTTCAGTAAAGGGGGTAATTAAATCTTTATGAAAGCATTAATTCTTGCTGGCGGAAGAGGAAAAAGATTAAAAGAGATAACCAACTCAGTAAATAAATGCATGCTTGAACTTGGCGGTAAACCTGTGATTGAATATAACATTGACCGTGCCGCTGAGATAGTGGATATAAGCGAAATCGTAATTGTGGTTGGGCATAGAGCAGAAGATATAATAAACAGATATGGGACAGAGTATAATGGGAAAAAGATAAAGTATGTGCTCCAATGGGAACAAAAAGGGTTGGTTCATGCAATTGAATGCAGTAAGCATGCGATAGGTGAGGACGATTTTTTCTTGTTGTTAGGAGATGAAGTATTGATAAATAGTAGGCATAAAGAAATGTTAGATAAGTTTAAGGATGAAGATTTGTTCGGAGTCTGTGGCGTCATGATACAAAAAGACAAAAGTAAGATAAGCAGAACATATACCGTGTTAGTGGATGATAATGGCAGAATTTTTAGATTAATAGAAAAGCCAAAGAAAGTATTGAACGATTTTCAAGGGACAGGACATTGTATATTCAAGAATGAGATTCTATCTTATATAGAGAGGACACCGATACATCCGGAAAGAGGAGAAAAAGAGCTCCCTGATTTGATACAATGCGCAGTTGATAATGGACAATTAGTGAAAATTTTTGATATTTGTGATAAATACACCAATATAAATTCAGAAGAAGATATTATAGTGGCTGAGAAACTTTTTGGATGAAGGTTGGGATTGTTTCAGACCATCTCCCCGGGTACCATAAAATTTGGAGTGGCGCTGAGCTCATTGCTGTTACTCTTTCAGATATACTTAAAAGTGTAAATTGTGAGATTTTTTTTTTGACCTCCTCTTTTGACTATACCAAAAACAAACAAGGTAACTTAGTTTATGAAATAAACACCCCTTTAAAGAAGTATGAAGCTGTAGTTTCAAACTTTCCTTTAGATGTCTGTGCCATAATCAACCTTTATGGAATTTTAAAGAAAACCAAACCAGATATTGTCCACATCAATGGCAAATATCTATACTTGCCTACAATTATTACTTGTTTGATGCTTAAAATACCAATAGTTTATACAGTGGCAGATTATTTTATATTTTGCCCTCGGACTTTTATAAGAAAGCCTAACGGTGATAATTGCTCAACCTACCATGGGGCAGAATGTTACCAATGCGTATCAGAAATGAAACAGGGTATTTTAAAAACTATAACTTATATTACGCCAAATATTTTATTGAAAACTTTTTTTTTGATTAGAGCTAAGGTATTTGATTATTTTAACCAAAAGGTGGATTGTTTTGTTGCCCTATCAAAACCTTCTCGGCAGAGGCTAATAGATTATGGGATTAAACCGGAAAGGGTGAAAGTAATTTATCATTATAAATTAGCTAAATTAGGTGAAACAAAAGAAGATATAAAAGGGCCAGCAGTAGGTTTTGCGGGATGGATTTCGGTAGAAAATGGGGTAGATATTTTGGTTGATGCATTCTTGGATGTATTGGGTTTAATCCCAGAGGCAAAATTATATTTAATAGGGACAGGAAAAGAAGCATTTGTCAAGAATTTAAAAGATAAAGTTGTGCAGAATAATGCACAAGATAGTATATTTTTCTTGGGTAAAAAAAATAATCCTGAAACACTGAGTATAATATCCAAATGTAATGTTGTAGTTGTACCACATCAATGGCCGAAAGAATTTGGACCGCTTATCCTGATTGAGGCATTAGCAGTTGGTAGACCAGTTATAACTAGTAAAATTGGAGCAACAGATGAATTTATAGAAAGTAGAGAAAATGGGTTTTTGATAGATGACTTTAAAAATTATAAAAAATTTGCCGAAAAAATACAATATCTATTAACCAATCCAGAAATAGCTGAGAGGATGGGGAAAAAGGGAAAAAGTAAAGTAAGATTTATTTTTGAGAATTATTCTTCTTATGAATTACTAAATTTATATACTAACTTGTCAATTTGCAAGAAGTAACTACTTTTTTATAATTATGAGCTTAGTAAACATAAAGATAAAGTTTAAGAATGATGCTATGCAAAGTCCTAATTCTACCCTTAGAAGTGGAGGTAAATTGCTTAAATATATAAATAAAATAAGAAATAGGAAAGAGACGCTCCATATTATAAAAGCCTCTTTAGTAAGTAATTTTGCAAGAAAAATATAATTTAATAGTTCTGCAATGAAATAGAAGCCCATCATACTTGAAATAAGAAACAAATCTAACCTGCTTAAAATAAACTCTTTTCCATAAATTACTTTTAATATCCAAGCTCCTAAAAAAGAGAAAAGTATAATCATAAGAGATGCTAATCCCGTAGCAAGAAGTATTGCCTTTTTGATGTATCTTTTCTTGATACCTTCTTCTTTCAATACCTCTACTCTGGTCAAGTTAGGGAATATAGCGGTGGAAAGAGCGGTGAATAGTATATGGAGTGAGTTTAGTAACACCAATGCGGAACTATATAAGCCGGTTAAAAGGTTTGCATCTGTACCACCTAACATTTTAAGAAAAATAGGACCCGACCTTAGAATGAATATCCGAAAGAAATGAATAAAAGTGGCTAGAGCAGCAAAAGAGAAGAACTCTTTTTGACTTTCATTTTTTGCTTCCTTGTTGTCTCCTGTAAACCTGTCCCTCAATGTCAGACATAAGCAAGCTGTGGGTATAAGGGAGATAAAATAACCTATTAGAAGGCTACCACAGGCTCCTGTAATTCCGAAGTGTAAAATGTTGACAAGTAGGAGAAGAAATATCAGCCTGGTAAGGGGCTCAGAAAGTGTGGATAAAGAATAGTACTTGAATTCTCTCAAGCCCTGAAATATGCCTCGTAAGAGAAAGATTATTGAGCAGAATAAGACACTGAGAATAAAAATTGAAAAAAAGGCGGGTTTATTATCTAAGTATTTAGTCTGAATAAAGTTTCTTGTGCTCAAGGCAAAAACAAGGAATACGATAAACAATGCCATGGTTAAAAGACTGCCATTTCTTATAGCATTGCTTATCTTAGCTTTTTCTCCCATTGCCTCGGCAGCGGCACTGAATCTTATAATTCCATCTGCAGCACCTGATGCCAATAATGTAGCAATTGGACCGATAAGTGAGTATAGAATATTGAATACACCAAAATTAGCAGGTCCTAAAGTTCGTGCCGCTATTACATTAAAGATAAATAATACTGAACCGGACCCACCTAATCCAATGAACGAGAAAAGAGCACCTTTCTTAACTCCTTGAGGCATAAAATAACAATAATACACTTTGTAAGAATTGCAAGCTTTTTATAAGAATGCAAATTTACTTGACATATAAATAAATGATAAGTAATATAGATTTGGCAATGATTTTAAGTGGAAGTTTGGAGTAAATATATAATGAAAATAAATAAAGAACTTATTTGGGACTATGAGTTTGAGCCAAACAATTTCAATTCTGCTGGGTTCAAGAAATGGTATATTGCAAGAGTGTTAACAAAGGGGACTATAAAGGATATTAAAGAAGTGGGCTTGGAAACTATCTATAAGTACTTACCAGCAATTACTCTTCCTCTACAAATAAGAGAGTTTTGGGAATGGTACTTCAGTACTCAAGAAGTCCAAAAAAGATATGAGCATATTAACAGAGAACCAGAAAGTTACTGAGTTCTATCTCCAGCATAGATACTCTGAAAATTTGGACTTCTTTACAGAAAAGCCAAATATTATCAAACATGTTGTTGCTGCCTTTCAAAAAGAGTTAATCCAATTACCTAAACTTATTCCACTTGCCAAGAAAAAGCATATTGGACTTGATGAATACTTACTATCTAGGGCATTTTTCCGAGTAAGTGAAGTATCATTTCTTCCGAGAATGGTCAGACCGATAACTGTAGGGGAACTGCGTGATTTTTTTCTTAAACGAGCTAGAGGGATTATAGAAATGTCTTAATATTATGGGGAGAGTAAAGAGAGCTAAAAAATTACCTATAGCGGGACCTAAAGCTATCTCTGAGAGTACCTTAAATAAAATACTCATAACTATACTATTTGTCCTCCCAATAATCTATTTTGCACCATTCCTTTCTGGCTCTAAGATGCTATATGGGTCAGATTGGTTATTGGGTGCATATTCATCAATGAAATGGGTAGCTGATTGTATTAAAGCTAATGGGAGTGCTCCTTTGTGGAATCCGGCTGTCTTTTGCGGGTTACCGGCTGGTAATCCATACACTTTTTATACACTTCTAACACTTGTTTTACCTGTTCATGTAGTTTGGACATATCTTTTTGTGTTCGGTACATTTTTAGCGGGATTGGGTATGTATTTATACTTGAAAGAACTTAAGCTTTCTCTTTCCCCTTGTTTTATTGGGGCGTTAGTCTATATGGGATGCGGGTCTGTACTTTCTATGACTTATCCGGGGCATGAGGGTAAAATTATGGCTGCTGGTTTGTTTCCTTTTATACTACTTTTTTTACACAAAGGACTTGCAGAACATAGACTTGTTTACTTTCTATTTGCCGGCGGGGTAGGTGGGTTTGCTGCTACACATGCACATTTTCAACTTATCTATTATGCTGGTATAGTGTGTATATTTTATCTACTTTATCATCTTATATGGCAAAGAAATGAAAATAAGTTGAAAGGGTCTTTAAGACTTATGAGTTATTCTGTTGCTGGGTTAGTATTGGCAGGTGGCTTATTAGCTATAAACTATTTACCTATTTTTGCAGGTATAGGATGGGGGGCAAGAGGTGAGGGCCGGGGGTATGAATTTGCTACCTCGTGGGCATTGCCACCTAATGAACTTTTAGGCTTATTGACACCACACTTTTCTGGTATATTAGATAATTACTGGGGAGAGAACTATTTTAAACTTGATACGCAATATATTGGAATAGTGCCATTGCTACTTGCTGTTGTAGCAATGGTATTCAGAAGTAGAGAAAAGTATGTCAAATTCTTCATTGGACTTGCTGTTGTTGCAACAGTATTTGCTGTCGGAGGACATACTCCACTTTATCGTATACCTTATCATATCCTTCCAGGGATAAAGAAGTTTAGGGGTCCCTCAATGATTTTCTTCCTTGGTGCTTTTTCAATTGCTGTCCTTTTAGGATTTGGAATCCAACTCTTTATAGAAAATCAAAAAGCAATAGTTAAAAGTAAAAAGTTGAAAAAACTCGGTCTCTTATTAGGAATTATATTTGGGATAGTTGTAATTTTTAGTCTTATTTGCTCGTTAGGGAAAGAATCTGTGCTTTCATTCTTAAAAGAACATTTTCAGCCAGTTTTACTTGCAAGCTATGGTCCCGGACTTACCCAACAAAAATTACAAACCATTGTCCAAAATTATCCTTATTTTATTGGAGGGCTGGGCAGGACTATATTTTTGATAGCCGTTAATTCTATCCTTATAATATTGTTGGCTACAAAGAAGCTAAAATTAGTTCCGTGGACAATAGTTAGTGCAGTAATACTGCTATTTGACCAGTGGAGTATTGAGAAGAAGTTCTTGAAGAGTGTACCACATCCGAAAGAATATTATAAAGCTGATGAAGTTGTAAATTTTTTATCCAGCACAGGCTCCCAACCTGTGGACAACTCCTTGTATCGAGTATTTCCTGTTTATTATGAACACTCAACTGATGGCTATCTTCCACTTCATAATATACAGAGTGTAGGTGGCTATGTCCCAAATCCGGGTGAGAGATATCAGAAACTTATTGGCGCAGGAGAGAGTGTTATGTTCAATGCACCTAATCTGATGAGATATAGAAATATAGTTGATATTTTAAATGTTAAATATATTGTCTCTTTATGGGTACCCGATGATATCTCAGGTTATCCAGAAAATATACAGAAAGCAATTGAAGACTTTAAACTTAGCTTTTTTAAAAAATGGGGTATAAGCTGGACAGAAGTTCGGAATAGACTTAAACTTGTCTACAGGGATGCACGTGGATATGCAGTGTATGAGAATGAGAATGCATTACCAAGGGTATGGATTACCCATAATTTTAAAGTCGTGCCAAGAGAACAAGTGCTTAAGGAATTAAAGAGCACTGAGTTTGACCCCCGAACTATAGTGCTAATTGAAGAAGAACCGTCTACAATTCAGAATTTAGAACTCAGAATTCAGAATTCTGAAAAGGTTAAAATAGTTGGATATACTCCTAATAAAATTACTATTGAGACAGAACTTGAGGCTCCCGGTTTTCTTGTATTATCAGAAAACTGGCACTCGGATTGGAAGGTTTATGTTGATGGTAAAGAATCTAAGTTATATGTAGCAGATTATGCTTTGAGAGCTGTTCAGCTTGATGAGGGTGAACATAAAGTAGAATTCATTTATGATTCTCCGTATTTTAAAATAGGAGCTACGCTTTCTTTTATTTCATTTCTGTTCTTACTTGGTGTAATTGGATTTTGGGTTAGAACAAGAAAACGGAGTCAATAATTATGCGTGTTCTTATTATCATACCTACTTATAATGAAATAGAAAATATAGAAAAGCTAATTCAACTTATATTTTCCTACGTCCCACAAGCAGATATACTTGTAATCGATGATAACTCAAAAGATGGGACTGGTGAATATGTAGAAAAATTATCAAAGAGTGAACCAAGAATTCACATTATTCATCGGCCTGAAAAGCTTGGCTTAGGGACAGCCTATAGATTTGGTTTCAAGTATGCAATAAAAATGGGATATGATTACATTTTTGAAATGGACGCAGACTTATCTCATAATCCTGAAGATATTCCAAGGTTTATTGAAGAGATAAAAAATTGCGACCTCGTAATAGGCTCCAGATACTCAGATGGTGTATCAGTTGTTAACTGGCCAATGTTAAGGCTTCTGCTTTCTTACTTTGCTAACCTTTATGCTAGAGTGGTAACTGGAGTTCCAGTGAAAGATTTGACTTCAGGATTCAAATGTTACAAAAGAGAAACTTTGGAAGGGATGCCACTTGAAAGAATTAGCTCAGATGGTTATGGGTTTCAAATTGAGACAGTATACTGGGCTTATCACAGTGGATTTAAAATGGGTGAGCTATCGATTATATTTACAGATAGAGAAAAGGGGAGTTCTAAAATGACTAAACGTATTATTTGGGAGGCATTTTGGTTGGTGTGGAAACTGAGGCTGTTTTCACTTTTTAAGACCCGTTCCAAATGGAAACGGGTCAAGCCGCGGATTACACAGAAAAGAAGGTCAGATTAATGGAAAAGGATTCTAAGAAACCAGAGTGGAAGAATATAAAAGGGGTATCAATGGGATAGTTAGGAGAATCTCTGAAAAGAAAGGGCTTTCGAAAAGGAAAGGTTCTCGTACGCTCTGATATTCTGTCCTTCTGAGCATCTCATTCTGGTACTCTAATGTTCTGACATCTTTTTATATGTCTATTAATATTTCTGCAATAATAGTAGCAGCGGGTGAGGGGTCAAGGATAGGGGCTTCTATTCCTAAACCATACATTAAATTAAATGGAATCCCAATTATAGCATTGACCTTAAAGCCATTTGACCAGTCCACGGAGATAGAGAATATAGTGGTTGTTACTCACTGGAAATGGATTGATTACTGCCAATCTGAAATTATAAGAAAATTTGGATTTAAAAAGGTTATTACTGTAGTAAAAGGTGGTAATGAAAGACAGGATTCTGTGAATGTAGGGCTCGATGTAGTAGATGGTGACATTGTGCTCATCCACGATGCTGTGCGGCCATTTGTTACACAAGATTTTATAATTTCGTTAATTAGGGAATGTAAAAAATATGGAGCAGTGGTTCCAGGTATTCCTGTGACCGATACGATTAAAGAAGTAGATGGTAATTTTGTACACTGTACTATTCAGAGAGACCGTGCTTATTCTATTCAGACACCACAAGTTTTCAAAACTAATATAATAAGAAAAGCATACCAAGAAGCCTATGCTACCAGATTCTATGGGACAGATGATGCATCACTTGTAGAAAGACTAGGAATCAAGGTAAGGGTTATCAAGGGACTGCCTACCAACATAAAAATCACGACTAATGAAGACCTTTTATATGCAAAAGCAATTATAAATCAATGCAAAATTATCAATTAACAATTAGCAATTTTATAGTAAAGGTAGGATAGTAATTTTGCACTGTTAATTGCTAATTTTGTAATTTGCATTGAATTTTATGAGAGTAGGTTTTGGTTATGATTTCCATCGTTTAGTGGAAGGGAAACCATTAATCATTGGAGGGGTGAAAATTCCATGGTCCAAAGGGCTTTTGGGACACTCTGATGGTGATGCTCTTTCTCATGCTATTGGTGATGCAATATTAGGAGCAAGTGGTAAGAGGGATATTGGGACATACTTCCCGGATTGTGATCCAAAATATAAGGGTATATCAAGTCTTATTTTACTTCAAAAGATAATGAAAATTGCAAAAGTAGAAATTATAAATGTGGATTCAGTTATAATATGTGAGTCACCAAAACTTTCGTCTTATATTTTAGCTATACGAAAGAAGATTGCTAAAACACTAGATGTTTCTATAAGATGTATATCTATAAAAGCAAAAACTAACGAAGGAGTAGGACCTATAGGTAAAGGAGAGGGAATAGCAGCTTATGCGATAATATTTTGTCAAAAAAAACTTGACAAATAAGATTTTTGTAGTAATTTTTAAAAGGAGGTAAGAAAAAGTCTTTTTAAAGTTATAAGTTTAGAAGAACAAAAACTTATATACTTTATGAAGACTTTAATTCTTTGATAGGGGTCCCAAAAAGGACCTTATTTTTTATATATGATAGAAGGAGTGAAGACAAAGAAATTGAGGGTAATTCCTGATGAACGTGGTAGGTTAATGGAGATATTAAGAGCGGATGATGAACTATACCAACACTTTGGCCAAGTATATATTACCACTGCCTATCCGGGGGTGGTAAAAGCATGGCACTATCACAAAAAGCAGTTCGATAATATGAGTTGTGTGAGTGGTATGGTTAAGATTGTGCTCTATGATGCACGGAAGGATTCAAAAACCTATGGTGAGGTGAATGAGTTTTTTATAGGAGAATACAACCCAATTCTTATTCATATTCCACCTTATGTATATCATGGTTTTAAATGTATTTCAGAAAAAGAGGCAATTGTAGAGAATATTCCAACTGAACTCTACAATTACGAAGATCCGGATGAGTTTAGAGTTGACCCATATAATAATGATATACCTTATGACTGGAAGAGGAGGGAGAGATAGTTGGTCAGTTGGTTAGTTAGAGGAGTAAAGATGGGATTTGAAAGTGTTGAGAGTTCACAGATACTTAAAGAGGCAGAAAATATTGGAGATGAGATACGGGATGAGGTAATAAAATGGGACTATTTTGCAAAGAATACAGTAGGAAAACAAACTAACAAACTATGAACTTATTAGTGACTGGAGGGGCAGGGTTTATTGGGAGCCATTTTGTGAAGCTGGTCCTTAAGGAGCATCAAGATATAAAAGTTACAGTCCTCGACGCTTTAACCTATTGCGGAAATCTTGATAATTTTGCACCTGATGTATGGGATAATAAGAATTTTTCCTTTTGTCACGGTAGTATTTTAGACAAAAATTTAGTTTTTGACCTTATGAAAAATCAGGATAAAGTTGTTCATTTTGCTGCTTGGACTCATATAGACAGGTCAATTGATGTTGCCGACCCTTTCATTGATACAGATTTCAAAGGGACACAAGTTTTACTTGAGGCTATAAGGAGGTATCCGGTTAAACGGTTCATCCATGTTTCCACATCTGAAGTCTATGGAACTGCTATATACACTCCAGTGGATGAAAACCATCCAATAGCGCCTCAATCTCCTTATGCAGCAGCCAAGGCGGGTGCAGATAGGCTTGTTTATTCATACTTCCAGACTTACAAACTTCCTGTAGTAATACTAAGACCTTTTAATATCTATGGACCTAACCAATATCCTGAGAAATTGATTCCGTATTTTATAACAAGGGTAATGGAGGATAAATCTTTACCTATCTACGGAGATGGTAGAAATACAAGAGATTGGACTCATGTATTTGATTGTGTAAAAGCAGTGTGGAAAACACTACAAACCCCGGGGATAGAAGGGGAAGTGATAAATATTGGGTCAGAGACGGAGGTAGATGTTATTACAATCTCTCAGACTATTCTCAATACTTTAAATAGACCAAAGGCATTAATAGAACTTATTGGCGACCGACCAGGGCATGTAAAGAGATTGATTGCCTGCTCTAAAAAAGCTAATGATATCCTTGGGTGGTATCCGGAGATTCAATTTAAAAATGGACTTAAACAAACAATAGAGTGGTATGTAGATAATAGAAAATGGTGGGAAAAGATAAAGAAGAAACCGCAGTTTAAAGAGTTTGAAAAATTGTGGTATAGTAAACTCAGGAGGAAGAAGTGAGTGTTTTGTTATCTATATTAATAACTGTTACTCCTATTCCCGAAGATTACAAACTCCAAATACGGGATGAGATTACATTAACCGTATCTGGTAACATAAATTTTGCATATTCAGATAGTGTGTCTCCTCAAGGTACTATATTTATTCGGTCGGGTGGATTAACCTCAGAAGGTGTATCACCTTTAAGTAATGCAGTAACTCTATCAAGTAGTGTAATCTTAGGTACAGTAAAAGTGCTCGACCTTACATTAGAAGAAGCAAGTAAGTTAGTAGAGGATGAGTTTAATAGATATTTCAAGAATATCCGTATTTCTATCGCAATTAAAGGATTTCACGATGTTATTTGTGTAAATGGTGCAGTTGAGAAACCAGGGGCATATCCATTTTTCCCTGGCAGGACAGCTAAAGAATATATAGGGTTAGCAGGTGGGTTTACAGAGAGAGCAGATGCTAAAAGAAGTTATGTTATTAAGAAAGGCGGAAACAAGATTCACATTGACAAGACTGAAATAGATAGGGGCGATATAATTGTGGTAAAGCGTGTATTTCTTAAGTGGTGGGAAGATTATGTCACAATTGCTTCTGCTCTCACAACTGTGACAATTGCTTGGTTTACATTATCACGATAACAAATGGAGCGTAATATAGGTATAAAGGATTATATTAGAGTGTTGATTAAATGGAGAAGGCTCGTTGTCTTAAACGTACTTATTATCACTTGCTTCGCCATAGGTATATCATTTATCATTCCCAAAAAATACACAGCTACAGCTTCGCTACTTCCACCTCTCCCGGGAACGGAGATGTTAGGAATCTCAAGAACATCAGGAATAGCGAGTGCTTTATCGGGTATAGCAGGTATTTCTGGAATTCCAGGGCTCTCAGCTACTACTTCATCAGATTTATTTGCTGCTATTCTAAAATCAAAAGCTACGGCGGATAGAGTTATTATAGATTGTAATTTAATAAAAGTTTACAAAACAAATACTATGAAAGCTACTTACGAGAGACTCACAAAAGATACAGAAATAAAAGTAACTCCTGAAGGTATAATTACTATAGCTACAACAGCAAAGACACCTAGACTTGCAAAACTTATGGCAGATTCATATATCAGAAATCTTGACAACTTAAATAAGAAATTGACGATGAGTATTGGGAAACGGAATCGGATATTTCTTGAAAGTAGATTGCAAGAAGTCAAAAGGGACCTAAAAATGGCTGAAGATTCACTCAAAAGGTTTCAAGAATTACATAAAACTATATCTATTAAGGAGGAGATAGAACCTGTGCTTGAAGCAGTAAGTGAGATTAAGGCAAAAATTATTGCTAATGAAGTTAAACTTGGTGTGCTCCAAAAGTACGCTACTGAAGACAATCCGGAGGTAATTAAAGTAAAATCAGAACTTAGTGAACTCAATAAGAGACTGCATGCTATGGAATATAGTGGAGATAGTGAGCACTTTGGAATCGGTTTTTCTATCCCATTTAGAAAAATTCCAAAAGTCGGATTACAGCTGGCAAGGCTTACCAGAGATGTGATGATTCAGGAAAAACTACTTGCCATTCTTACAGAACAATACGAACTTGCAAAAACACAAGAGGCAAAAGATACACCTACAGTTGATGTTCTTGAAAGAGCCTCTATCCCTGAACATAAAAGTTATCCAAAACGAAAAATAATAGTCGGGCTTGCTTTTATATTTAGTCTTGCTGTAGGAATTATTCTTGCCTTCTTCTTGAACTGGATAGAAACTCTTGAACCAGAGGAAAGGGCAAAGTGGAAAGAGATAAGGGCGATGGTGAGAAGGAAGTAAATAAGTAAAAGATAATACCTTTGTTAATAATTGCTTAATCACTTAATAGCTAATTCTGTGGAAAATATGCTTGAACAGAAAATAATAGAGAAGAAGGCAAAAATTGGTGTAGTTGGTCTGGGCTATGTAGGACTGCCACTTGCTTTACATTTTACAAAGAAAGGGTTCAAAGTGTTGGGATTTGACATTAAAAAAATGCGTGTTAATCTTGTAAACGAAGGCAAAAGTTACATTGAAGATGCTCCAGAGGCTGAGCTTAAAAAAGAAGTGGCATCAGGTAGATTGAGTGCCACAGGTGATTATGATAGGATTCGTGAATGTGATGCGATTCAGATATGTGTCCCTACACCTATGAATCCAAATAAAGAACCGGATATCTCTTATATAGTAGCTACTTCCAAAGAAATTCAAAAGAGGCTGCATAAGAATCAGCTTATTATATTAAAGAGTACCTCATTTCCTGAGACTACAGATAAAGTTGTCCTTCCAATACTTGAGAAGTCGGGTCTTAAAGTAGGTGAAGATTTCTATCTTGCATTTTCACCCGAGCGTATAGACCCGGGGAACAAGAAATTTACTATTGGAAATACACCTACAGTTGTTGGAGGAGTGACTCGTGAATGCACAAAGTTAGCTGTTCTACTTTACAAGAGTGTTTTAGATAATGTTATCCCAGTTTCTTCAACTCGTGTAGCTGAGATGACAAAACTACTTGAGAATACTTTTAGGAATGTAAACATAGCACTTGTGAATGAGCTTGCCCAGCTATGTGAGCGTATGGGTATAGATATATGGGAAGTAATAGATGCAGCGTCTACAAAGCCGTTTGGATTTATGCCATTTTACCCGGGACCCGGTGTCGGTGGGCACTGTATACCAATAGACCCTTACTACTTATCATGGAAAGCAAGGGAGTATGATTTTCATACAAGTTTTATAGAACTATCTGCTAAAGTGAATGAGGATATGCCGTATTATGTGGTAAACAAGGTTATTGAGGCATTGAGTCAAAAAGGGATATGCCCAGCTAAAGCAAAGGTGTTAGTTCTTGGGGTTGCATTTAAGCGTAATGTTGCAGATTTGAGGGATTCACCCGCTTTAAAGATAATGGAGATTTTGAAAAATAAGGTATCCAAACTAAGTTATAATGACCCTTATATTAAGACTATAAGTATAAATAACCATAAGTATACATCAATCCTTCTCACAAACGATATCTTAAAGGCCACGGATTGCGCCCTGATAGCAACTGACCACAGTGTCTACGATTACAAGTCGATTGTGAAGAATTCAAAGCTTGTTGTAGACACAAGAAATGCAACTAAGGGTCTAAAAGGGGGTAATATTATAAAACTTGGCTGTTAGTGAGACTAATAACACTTCTTGAATGCGTTTTTAAACTCAGTAGAAAAAAATTTCTAAATTATTCCCTATCCGAATTAAAGTATAATTTTAAACTCTGGTTCTTGTGAGGTATGAGAGACATATGAAAAAAGTTCTTATAATTGTAGGGACGCGCCCGGATGCTATAAAAATGGTCTTCCAGGCAGAAAAAGAAAGGAGATTATAGTCAGCCACTACCGAATAAGGTTTTGATACAGGCATGAATCTACATCTTAACTATCAAAAAATTGGCTTGAGGAATGTGGGCCAGGATAAAAAATTATTCTTAACTTTTCTTATTTTTCAGATTGTTGTATTTTTTGCATTTTTAGGGTTATATAGTAAAACTAACAGTTGGTTAATTATTTTTACTACATTTTTCGCTCTCCTAATATTAGGGATTACATTATTTTCTGTAGAAAAGGTCTTTTTCTTAATTTTATTTTATTCACTTGCTTTTCCTGCAATTAGATATATATTTATTGATTTTCGTTGGTTACATATTGGTTATACAAATCTTATTGGCTTACCATTGTTTTTGTTGATAATGTTTTATTGGATTATATGGATGTTAATGAATACCCATGAAATTAAATTTACCTCTATGGACTTAGCAATGATAGTATTTATGCTATCTTTTTTATTCTCATCAATTATAGGGATTATGAATGGAAATAAAATTAAATATTTTGCACAAGATTTTATACCAATATTTTATTATCTCACATATTTTATATTTTTAAACTCGGTAATTAAAGAAAAAAATACAAGAATATTTTATGAGTTTCTATTTGGTATTTCTATAATAATTGGTTTACAATTTTTATATTCGGGTTACCTTTCAAGGGGTTTGAGAGTTTGCGCTGCCCATGTTCAGATGGCTCAATTAACCATACCTTATATTGGCGCTACATTAGTATATTCAGATTCTACAAAAAGAAAAGCAATCGCAATCATTGGTCTTATTATTATTTTGCCAAGTGTTATTATTTCATACCAAAGAGCACTATGGATTACTGTCGGATTTTCTTTAATTTTGTTTTTTTTCTTACTTTTGTTAAAGAGAAAATATTTAACTTTCTTCACTACATTGTTTACCTTATTTATTCTAATTTTTGGAGGGTTAAAAATTATTTCTAAAACCTTAAATATAAATTTGACGCCACTTTTACATAGAACTGCTGTAATTACAAATCTTTCGTTGATAACAAGGGACATTTCTTGGGTTACAAGAAATAGAGAAATAGAAGTGGCATTTAGTAGAAGAACATCAATAATAGATTTTATTTTTGGTAAAGGTTTGGGTGATTATTATGTAAGTCGTGCAATGTTAGGAAGGCAAGTTTCTCTTGAAAATAATTCGGTTGACAATTGCTATGCATTTTTGCTCTGGAAGTTAGGTTATTTTGGCTTAATTTCTTATTTGATTGTTTTATTTATATTTTTTAATCGGTGTATATTTTTATTCCGGACTACTAAAAATCCGGAAGAGAAAATATATTCTTTAAGCTCTTTGTTTTTAATAGGTGGTATGAGTGTTATTGGTTTTACTAATGATATGTTAATTCATGATAGATATGTTTTTCTTTGGGCAACTAATTTTGCTATGATTGAATGTTTAACCAGAAAATATATGAAATGATAAGAAAATATATTAAAGATACGAAAATTACATTTATAACGCAACTTATTATATTAATAATTGGATTTATTTACAGCATACTGATTGCAAGAATATTAGGACCGGAGGGTAAAGGTATAGCAACAATTGCTTATCTATTCCCATTTATTTTTTCAGTAATTGCAGGATTAGGTTTAGACGAAGGAAACATATATATGATTGCAAAAGATAAGAATAATCACAAAACAATATTTTCTAACTCATTTATATTAGGCATTATTATGAGTGGCATATCTATTTTTATTCTTTATACTTATAGAGATTTTTTCTTTACAAAAGTATTAAAAAATTTAGAATACAAGCATTTTATCATAATAACTACAAGTATACCATTCTTCATTTTCTTAATTTATAGTAGAGCATTACTTCAAGGGCATGGTGATTTTGTTAAATTTAATTTAACTTTTATTATCCATCATGGATTAAATTTCATTCTTTGTACTTTTTTAATTATTAAATTTAAGATTTTAGGTGCTATAATTTCTATTTTAGTTTCAACAATGATAGCAGGAATAGTTGTTCAATTTTATTTATTACCTTATGGAAGACCTGGTCCACCTAATTTATCATTATTAAAATCAACAGCTTGGTTTGGAATAAGAAATAAGGCAGGCTTTATTATTGATTTTGTTAATAAGAGATTAGATATGTTTATTTTAAATTATTTCAAGCCTATAAGAGAAGTGGGTTATTATTCTATTTCTGTTTCATTTGCTGAAATACTTTATAAATTACCAGAAGCATTTGGTATGACACTATTTCCAAAGGTCGCTAAACTATCAAATAATGAAGGTAATGAGTTTACTTCTTTAATATTAAAACATACAGTATTTTTAATGTTTTTAGGCAGCATATTATTTGCTCTTATAATAAAGCCTATAATATTTCTAACTGTGGGTAAAGAGTTTTATCTTTCAATCACACCATTTCTAATTTTACTTCCTGGGATTATATTTATGGGGATTACAAGAATAATAACAAGTAATTTTCAAGGACAAGGTAAGCCAGAATATGGGACTTATATAACAGCTGTTTCTGCAATCTTTACAATTAGTTTAGACTTACTACTTATCCCAAAGTATGGTATGATAGGTGCGGCAATCGCATCCACAATATCATATTTTGTAGGTGCTTCTTGCTCAATTTTAATATTTATAAAAAGAGCAAAAATAAAAGTAAAAGATGTAATTTTAATACAAAGAAGTTCAATTGGTGAGTTTAAATCGCTATTAAAATGAGAATAGGGATAGATAGTAGAGCTACAGTATTTGAAAAAGTTGGCTTAGGGACATATACCAAAAATTTAATAGAGGTAATTAAAAAAATTGATTCCACAAATACATATATTACATATAAGAAGGCTTGGGGCGTAAAGTTGTGCGACCACTTCCGTGGTGATGCATGGGAACAAATTTGGCTACCTTTAAAGTTAAAAGAAGATAAAATTGATGTATATCATGGAACAGTAGCAAGACTTCCTTTAATTAAATTTCCTAATATAAAATATGTAGTTACTATCCATGATTTAATCCCTATCATATCAAATAGATTTTGTAGCAAACAATATAAGATATATATGGGGATAATGTTTAAAATATCAACAAAATCAGCAGATAAAATCATAGCCAATTCTTATTTTATTAAAGATGAGATAATAAATACTTTAGGTGTAGAAGAAGGAAAAATAGAAGTTGTTTATTTAGGAGCTAGTGGAGTATTTCGTAGGATTAATAAAACAGAGGCATTTGATAAAGTATCTAAATTATTTGGAATAAAAAAGCAATACATATTGACAGTTGGTAATATTGAGCCAAGAAAAAATATAAAATCACTTTTTAATGCATACAAATTGTTAAAAAGAGAAGGATATGATTACCAATTAGTGATAGTAGGCCCTATTGGTTGGCAGGGTGAAAAAATTCTATCTGAAATAAAAGATAATGATGTAATATTTACAAATTATGTCTCAATTGATGAATTATTTTTATTGTATAATGGAGCTGAAGTATTTGTATTAGTCTCGTTTTATGAAGGTTTTGGTTTACCTATTTTAGAAGCAATGAAGTGTGGGGTACCGATTATTGCCTCAAATGTTTCTTCTATACCAGAAATTTTATCTGATGCAGGAATTAAAGTTAGCCCACATAATGTTGAAGAAATAAAAGATGCAATTATAAAAGTTATAGAGAATAGAAATTTAAGAGAAGAATTAATTGATAAAGGAATTGAAAGAAGTAAATTATTTACTTGGGAACTGAGTGCAAAGAAAACATTAGAAGTATATAAGAAAGTGTACAATTTATGAGAATAGGAATAAATTTATTATCTGAGTCAACTAAAAGTATGGGACCTCGTGTTTATGCTGAAAATTTAATAAAATGGTTAGCAAAATTTGATAGCAAAAATGAATATTATATATTTTTAAGCAAGGGAAATTTTAAGAATTATTATGTAAGCAAAAAAAATTTCAAATTTATATCAATTGGTGTACCAAATACAAACCCTATAATTAGAAGACTTATGGAACAATTATTAGTGCCTTTATTAGCTCAAAAATATAAAATTGATTTATGCCATTCGATAAATAATGTAATGCCAATTTTTTTTCAAACTAATTCAATACTTACTATCCACGATGTAACATCGTTTGTATTAGGTAAGCGATTTAGTAAATTAAAAATTTTTTTTCTTAAAAAATTAGTGCCCTATTCAGCAAAATTAGCAAAGAAGATTATTACTGTTTCCAATAGTAGCAAAGAAGAAATAATTAAGTATTGTAGTGTGAATGGATGGAAAATAAAAGTAATATATAATGGAGTATCTAATATATTTAATCTGGAAACAGGAGGTTGTGAGAAATGGGAGAAATATAAGCCTTATATTTTATATGTTGGAACGATTGAGCCAGGTAAAAATGTAATTTCTATTATTGATGCTTTTTATAAAATTCAAAGAATACATCAAGAATATAAATTAATTTTAGCGGGTAGAAAGGGTTGGTTATATCATAATGTATTAAGAAGAGTTTTTGAGCTTTCATTAAACGATAAGGTTATCTTTATAGAAAAAATTGATAAAAATTATTTACCCTCATTATATAGGTGCGCGGATGTTTTCATTTTTCCTTCATTTCATGAAGGTTTTGGATTACCAATACTTGAAGCCATGGCATGTGGAACCCCAGTCATCACTTCAAATACCTCTGCACTTTCGGAAGTGGCAGGTAATGCCGCCGTTTTGGTTGACCCTTATAACGTAAAGGACATTGTAGATGCAATCCAGAAAGTACTCACTTGCACGCAATTTAGGGAAGAATTAGTTGCCAAAGGACTTGAAAGAATTAAACTATTTTCATGGGAAAAATGTGCAAAAGAAACATTAAAAGTATATGAAGAAGTTTATAATGAAAAATGAATATTTTGATGCTTAATCCACCATTTAAGGGGAGGTTTTCTCGTGAACAGAGGTCGCCAGCTATTACTAAGTCGGGTACCCTGTATTATCCAATGTGGCTGGCGTATGCTACAGGAGTGCTGGAAAAGGATGGATTTAATGTTAAACTTGTGGATGCACCTGCAGGCGGAATTGATGTGGATAATGTAATAAAGATTATACAAGAGTTTAAGCCAGAGCTTATAGTGATTGATACTTCTACCCCCAGTATTTATAATGACATCAAGATAGCAGAAAAACTTAAAGAAAGTCAACTCCAAACTACCAACTCCCAACCCTTAACTGTTTTAGTTGGTCCACATGTATCAGCTACTCCAGAAGAAACATTGAAGTTAAGTGATAAAATTGATATTGTATGTAGAGGTGAATACGACTACACAATTAGAGATATAGCTGAAGAATTGCAAAATGCAAAATGCAAAATGCAAAATGCTTTTGATAAGATTCAAGGAATAAGTTTTAGAAATGGAAAAGAAATAATTCATAATCCTGATAGACCGTTCATTGAAAACTTGGATGAAATTCCATTTGTATCACAGGTCTATAAAAGGCAGCTTGATTATACAAAATACTTCTACGCACACTCACAGTACCCAATTGTGACAATTGTAGGGGGAAGGGGATGCCCGCATAGGTGTATTTATTGCGTGTACCCACAGACTTTTAGTGGGAGGAAATTGAGATTTAGAAGTGTTAAAAATATAGTTGATGAGTTGGAATTTATTAGTAAAGAATTCAAGGAAGTTAGAGAGATTATGTTTGAAGACGATACATTGACTGTGAATCGGAAGAGGTGTAAAGAGGTTTGTAAAGCCATAATTGAACGCAAACTTAATATTAGATGGTCGTGTAATTCGAGGGCAGATGTAGATTTTGAGACACTTAAAGTTATGAAAGAAGCTGGATGTAGGCTGATGTGCGTCGGATTTGAGACAGGGGAACAGAAAATACTTGATAATATGAAAAAAGGGATAAGGCTCGAGATAATGAGACAATTTATGAATGACGCGAAAAGGATTGGAATACTTATTCATGGATGCTTTATGGTTGGTAATCCGGGTGAAACAAAAGAGACTATGGAAAAGACGATGAAGTTTGCTAAAGAGTTGAATCCAGATACGGCACAGTTTTTCCCAATAATGGTATACCCGGGAACAGAAATATACGAATGGGTAAAAAAGGAAGGTTATCTTATAACTGATGATTATAGTAGATGGCTTACAAATGACGGACTGCATAACTGCGTAGTGGATTTTCCGGAACTTAAGAGTAAAGAACTGGTTGAATTCTGTGATAGAGCAAGAAGAGAGTTTTACATTAGACTATCTTATATTGTAAGAAAGGCGGTGCAGGTGGTTAAAAGTCCTAAAGAAGGAAAAAGGGTAGTTAAAGCAGCGAAAACTTTTGCTAAATACCTAATATCTTTTAAATGAAAGTCATTGCAAGCGTAAACGAAACAACCTCATTAGGATGAAAGTTATTTTATTCTTATCTATTGGAATACTGTGTTATGTGTATATAGGCTATCCATTATTATTACTTATTATTTCTAAGATAAAGCCAAAATTGTATAAAAAGGATGAGTCATTGTTACCCTCTGTATCACTTATTATTCCTGCCTATAATGAGGAAAAAGTGATAAAAAAAAAGATTAAAAATAGCTTGGAGCTTGATTATCAAGGTAAACTTGATATAATTATTGCTTCCGATGGGTCTGAAGATAAAACAGTAGAGATTGCAGAAAAATTTAATAAAATTAAAGTTAAAAAATTCAACCAAAGAAGAGGAAAGATGGCTACATTAAATGAAACAGTAAAGGATGTGGAGAGTGAAATTATTGTACTTACTGATGCTAATGCTATGTTTGAGAAAGATGCTATAAAGAAACTGGTGCGCGACTTCAAAGATGAAAGTGTAGGTTGTGTATGTGGGGTTAAAAGTGTAAAAAAAGATGGTAAAATAGGAAAATATGAGGGACTCTACTGGAAACTGGAAAAGTTTTTGAAAGAGAAAGAGAGTAAAATTGGGTCATGTGTTGCAGATGGCTCGATATATGCAGTAAGAAGAAAACTTTACCCATTCCCGAAAGAGGATAGGATTATAATGGATGATTTAGCAGTCTCATTAGCAGTTATAAATAATGGATACAGGAGTGTACTTGAAAAAGAAGCAGTTGCATATGAGACAGCATCAGTAAATATTTTTGATGAGTTCAGAAGAAAAGTACGGATAATGGAAGGTGCTATTACATCTATAATTGATTACGGAATAAAAAAAACTGCGCTACAAATTGTGTCGCATAAGATACTACGATGGGCTGGAGGAGTATTTATGATTGCAGCACTTATTTCAAATATATTTACTTATGGGACTTTTTATAGTATATTATTATTACTGCAAATGTGTTTTTATAGCTTTGCAGTTATTGGGTTTATATTTGAAATAAAAAGTGGTAGGGGCGTATTGCAATACGCCCCCCGTCATTCTGAGCAAAGCGAAGAATCTAAGATAAAAGAAGTATTTAGATTGCCATTTTACTTTTGTTTGACAAATAGTGCACAGATAGTAGGAGTTATTAAATACATAATAGGCGATAAAAAGCCGATATGGACGAAGATAGAAAGGGCAAAGTTAGAGGAGAAATTAAAAGATTGTCATTCTGATAATGAGCGTAGCGAAGGGGAAGAATCTATGGGATTATGAGAAAGAAGAGTGATATCATATTATTTTTGGCACCTATTATTTTAGATGCTATTTCCATTTTTATAGCTTTTATCTTAGCCTACTTAATAAGGTTTTATTCAAGGCTAATTCCAATTACCAAAGGAATACCTGCAATCGGACCTTATTTATCAATGGCTGTGTTTGCTATGGTGGTATGGATTGCTATATTATATCTGTCAAAAGTTTATGACACAAAAAAGGTGAGGTCAGTAGTGGACGAAACTTACGAAGTTATTAAGGGAATAATTATAGGAACAGTTATTGTGCTTGCACCCATTTTCTTTTATAGAGAGTTCTTGTTCTCAAGAGTTACTATTTTACTTGCTTGTATCATTAGTGGCGTATTAATCATGAGTGGAAAGGGAATTATTAGGGTTGTAAAGATGGCTTTGTACCGTAAAGGGATAGCAGTGCATAATGCATGTATAGTTGGGGGAGGGAATAGAGCAAAGGAGGTAATTGAAAGATTTAAGAAAAATCCAATCACTGGATATAGACTTGTAGGCAAGATTACAGAAAGAGAAGATGGAAATGACCTACCTATACTTGGTAATCTTTTTCAAATACGAGAAATAATAGAAAAGAATAAAATAGATACACTAATACTTACTTTCCCTTTGTCTGAACATAAGAAAGCAGCTAAAATACTTCTTAGATGCAATGGATTACCAGTTGACCTGAAGTTTGTACCAGACCCTTACGAACTGCTGACATCAAAGATTGAGTATTACGACTTGGATGGATTTACTATGCTCGGAATTAAGGAGTTTGCATTAACATACTGGAATGCATTAACAAAGAGAATTTTTGATGTTGTCGTTACAAGTATACTCCTCATTATATTAGCACCTCTTACACTTGTGATTTCAATAATTATAAAACTGTCTTCAAAAGGACCTTTATTTTATCGGCAGAAAAGAATTGGAAAAGATGAGAAAGTGTTTGAGATACTTAAGTTTAGAAGTATGGAGATGAATGCGGAAGAAACTACAGGACCTGTATTCGCTACCGCTAACGATGCGAGGACTACAAATATTGGTAGAGTGATTAGAAGATGGGGAATAGATGAGATTCCACAGCTTATCAATGTGATTAAAGGACAGATGAGCCTCGTCGGCCCTAGACCTGAAAGACCGGAGTTTGTCGAAAAATTTAGTGAAGAGATATCAAGGTATCTTGAACGCCATAGAGTTAGACCAGGAATTACGGGATGGGCACAAGTCAATGGACTACGTGGAAATAGTTCAATTAAGGAAAGGGTGGAATATGACTTATATTATATAGAAAATTGGTCACTCGGGTTTGATATAAAAATACTGTTGACAACACTCAGTGCCATCATTAGAGGTGAAAACGCATATTAGTGTTATTTAGTGTTATAATGAAGAGTAGATTTTATTCGGCTAATTCGTTTACACAATGATTATAACTTTATATATTTTTTTAACAGCTACAAATTTGCAACTATACAAGTTTGAGGATGAATTAGATTCAAGACATATAAATTGGGTATATGCAAAGATTGAACGAATAAGTGTAAGAACTGGAAATTTGTCGTGTTATAGCTTGCCACTGTCAAAAGGAGAGATAGAAACTATACTGAATGAGTTTAAACAAAAAGATGAGAATGATACGGGCATGCGCCCGTTTGATATGCAGATGATTGAGACTTTGGAAAAAGAGATTGAGTGCAGAAAAGTGAATAATAAAAATATTCTATTGGGTGCAGATTTAGGTGGAAAAGGGTGGGGCGCCCCTAGCGGGGAAAGAGAATTTTTCTCTTGCCTCAGCCCATGGGTGCAGGTAGAGGTTGGTAATATCTTTTATGGATATAATAAGACTACGATATTTAATGAACAAAGAAAATTAAAGGACCCTATTCCATACTATGACCCAGATATACAACCAGATTTTATCCTGCATAACTGGGAACAGGCACCAGTTGTTGGAGAAAAAGAGGTGCTTGAAGTCAAAGCAGATAGGGCTTATGGAGTGTTTAATCTATCATCTATTAGGGTTGAAATTGGCAAGGATAAAGTTAGGTGGGGACCAGGATGTAGGGGAACACTATTTATTTCAGGGTTCTCATCACCTATAGATTTCGTGTACAACATAAAGACAAAAATTGGTAGTATTAGCTTATATGCGTTTAATGCTGGAATTCAAGACTCACTTGAATTAAAACGAATGTCGGCACAAAGGGTGGAGATTTGCTTGCACAAGAAAATGATAATCGGAATATCAGAAGGAGTATTGCACACGAAGGAGGACATATTTAAATACTTTAACCCACTTGGTCTTTATTACATTACTGAACGAAGAGGAAGGAGTGGAGACGATAATTTGATGGCGACTGTGGATATTAGTATAGTCCCAAAAAGGGGGACTAAAATTTACTTCGAATTCCTTAACGATGACTATGTAATTTGGTCAAAAGAAGTGCAGCCCAGCCTTTACGGTATACTTGGAGGATTATACTTTGCAATGCCAAAGAGTGATTTGAGAATTGAAGCTACTTATGTAAATAGATGGACATATGCACATAGGTCAGGTATAACACATTGGACATATGGAGGTATTCCGCTCGGATTTTGGGCAGGCTCAGATGTTATTGATTTATATTTAGAGTATATAAGATGGCTATCTGCTATTCATGGAGTTTCCATAAGTTATGAAAATTTAGCTCACGGTGAAGGAAAATTAGAGATACCGTGGGAATGGGAAAAAGAAGAGTTCCCGAATGCGAGAGGGATGAAGTCACCTACAGAATGTCCTGATAGAAGGAACATATTAGGAGTTAAAGCATTCTTAAATGGCTCAAAATTATCTATATCTGGTGGAATATGGGGAAGTATAATTAAAAATTATTGGAATTCAGACAAATCAGTTACGCAGGTGAGAGCTAAACTGGCAATAAATGTTTTTATCTAAATTTGTAATTTGTAATTAGTATTAACTATGTCTAATATACTTGTTACAGGCGGTGCCGGATTTATTGGGTCAAATCTGGTACACGAACTTATAAAACAGGGTGAGAAAGTAGTAGTAATAGATGACTTATCTCAAGGAAAACTTGAAAACTTACACAAGAAGGCTAAATTTTATAAGCTAAAAGTTGAAGACACAGGTATTTTTCAGATTGTTAAACAGGAAAAAATAGATTATATATTCCACCTCGCCGCCCAAATAGATGTTAGGAAATCCTTCTCTAATCCTATACTTGATGCTAAGTCAAATATTATCGGGACAATAAATATACTACAAGCCGCCAAGGAGGCAGGAGTTAGGAAGTTCATATTCGCATCTTCAGGAGGTGTTATTTACGGAGATACCAACAAGCAAGCAACGGAGGAAGTAGAAACAAAACCATCCTCACCTTATGGAATATCTAAACTTGTAGGCGAAAAGTATTTAGAGTTATACGGCAAAGAATACGGCATTAAGTATACAATTATCAGGTATGCAAATGTATATGGACAGAGACAGAATCCGGATGGTGAGGCAGGAGTTGTAGCTATATTTACAAAACAAATGCTTAATAACAAGCAATGTACCATTTATGGGTTTGGAAAAATGATTAGAGATTATGTATATGTGAAAGATGCAGTTGATGCTACTATACTTGCTATGAATAAAGGAGAGAATGAAATATTTAATATAGGGACAGGTAGACCTACTTCAGTTAATGAACTATTCTCAATTATGAAAGAGATTACTAAATATTCAATTACACCTTTGTATAAGCCAAAGAGAAGAGGAGAGCTGGATAGAAGCATTTTAGATTGTAGGAAAGCAGAAAAGTTGCTCAAATGGAAACCAAGGGTAACATTAGAAGAAGGCATTAGACAAACCATAAACTGGTTCAAGAACTATAAAAATATTTAATCTGTGTAATCTGTGTCATATGCAACCTGAGTTTATAATTTTGCATTTTTGAAATGATAAAGTTTATAACTTTTGCTATAATTCTACTTTTTTATCCCTTTTGTTTGGACGCAGGGACTTCTGAGGCTGAGGTGCTTTTTCTTATAATATACCCCGGAGCAAGACCAGTTGGAATGGGCGCTGCATTTTGGCTACCCGGGCTTTATCCGGGAATGTATTACAATTTCTTAGGTTATGTTCATCCAATCAACCAAGGGGCTATTGGAGGACATATTATTTACTTCACCACAGGAGAAACTGTTGGCGTAGATGAATATGGACATGAAATTGGGAGGTGGAGAACATGGGATGCTTCAGTAAAGGTCTCATAACAAAATATAGGTCCAAATATTAAGTATATAAAAGTAGGAAAAGTAGACCCATTGCCATGCTTATTAAGAGGCGGAATTGCGTGGTATCTATTTCATATTAAATATGATTTGTAGCTTATTCGTGACATATGCAGTTATATTTTTGATATTTGATATTTAATTTTTGATTTTATTAAAGGGGGGTATTATGCCTAAAGTAGGTGTTATTGGGGCAGGTTATTGGGGACCCAATCTTATCAGAAACTTTTGTGAAATGGGATGTCTCGAAGTGATATGTGATAAGGATAAGAAAAGACTGAATAAAATGGGTAGAGAGTATTCAACTATCAAGACTACTGTAAATGTTGATGAAGCAATTTCAAATGCAGATGCTATAGTTGTTGCTACAGAAGCGGGCTCACATTACAAAATTGCAAAAAAAGCATTAGTTGCTAATAAAGATGTATTTGTGGAGAAACCACTTACACTATCTATACAGGAAGGTGAAGAACTTATAAAATTGGCTAAAGAGAGGGCACTTATACTTATGGTAGGACATATTTTACTTTATCATCCAGCAGTTAAAAAGCTAAAAGAATATGTGAGAGATAGCACTTTTGGTGACATATATTACATCTATTCACAACGCGTCAACTTGGGCCAAATAAGGAAGGATGAGGATGCACTGTGGAGCTTCGGACCACACGATGTGTCAGTTATACTATATTTGATGGATGAAATGCCAGATAAGATTACAGCTACCGGAGAGGCATATTTGCAAAAAGGAGTTAAGGATGTCGTATTTATCACCCTATATTTTACTAATAAAGTAATAGCACACATACATTTATCTTGGTTAGACCCACATAAAATAAGAAAAATTACTGTCGTCGGTGCTAAGAAGATGGCTGTATTTGATGATATGGAAACAATAGAAAAATTACGAGTCTATGATAAAGGAGTTGATTACAAACCTTCTTTTAAATCGTACGCCAAAACTTTAACTATTAGGACAGGTGATATACTAATACCAAAGATTGAAATGAATGAGCCGTTAAGATTAGAGTGCCAGCACTTCATAGAATGCGTGATAAAAAGAAGTAAACCACTGTCAGATGGAGAAAATGGAATCAAGGTGACAAAGATATTACAAGCAGCTCAAAGATCGCTTTACAAGGAAGGAATACCTATACAAATCAGGTAAGCCCAACCTGTCATTGCGAGCGGTAGCGAAGCAATCTCAATGGCGTAATTTTATTCATACGTATCTTCGTGATGATTTTTTGGATTATCAGACAGCCTATTGATGAAAAAATTTGTTCCATTATTACAGATAATTAGACCAGTTAATGGAATAATTGGGATGATAGCTGTCTTTATTGGAGCACTATTAACACATAAAGAAATGGTTTACACAAAGATAATACTTGCATGCATAAGTTGCTTTTTAATAATAAGCGCAGGTAATGCTATAAATGACTATGTTGACGCTGAAATAGACAGCAAAAATAGACCTGAAAGACCAATACCAAAAGGTAGAATTACAAAAACGCAGGCTATTATCATATCCATAATACTATTTGGAATTGGAATTGGAGTCAGCATTAAGATATCATCAGCCGAATTTATTATTGCTACTCTTGCAACAATGTTACTTTTGATTTATAACTTTGAATTTAAAAAAAGGGGAATAACGGGTAACCTTATTGTAGCATATCTTGGTGGGCTACCGTTTATATACGGTGGAGTGGCTGTGAAAGCGTGTCTCCCAACACTTGTACCATTTGCGTTTGCATTTATGTTGCATTTGGGACGAGAAATACTAAAAGATATAGAAGATGCAGAAGGGGACAGGATGGCTAAAAGTGAATCGTTCCCTATTAAGTATGGTACTGAAGCTGCTATTAGATTGGTAATTTTAGTATTAGCTATACTTATTCTATCTACACCAGTGCCTTTCATAGCCCATCTGTATGGAATATTTTATCTTATTGCTGTATTAGTTTGTATGGATTTGGGGCTCGGTTTTATTATTTATAAACTATTAAAAAATGCAGCATTTGTACCCAAAGCTTCAGTATTACTCAAGTTTAATATGCTTATAGGATTAGGTGTTTTATACTTAGGTTATTATTCATGAATCTGACGAACTCAACAAACCTAACGAGCATAGTGAATTCTTTTATTTGTATTTTTTGATTTTATGTGATAGGGAAGATACATGGTATACAGGGGATTAGAGGATTAAAGTTTCCGCAGGATCCGTATGGATATGAAAGAAGATTTAGTAAACGAGTTACGCAAAATTGCAAATAAAAAGCTTGAGAAATCTCCAAAATTAACTTATATTCAGCTAAAGGAGGTTTTTCAAGATGGTTTATTATGACATGATAAAAGGGGTATCAAAGTTTGATATAAGATTAAAGAAGAAGGTATGAAAAACAGGGATTGAGAGGTCTTGAGGAGCATTCCAGGGCTCCGAAACACATTCAAATTATAGAGATAGATACAAAAGATCTCTGGGATATAGAGAAATATTGGCCCTAAATGAAAAGATTACACCTTCCCAGATATGAATTTACTGCAAGAGATGTGAGAACCGGGGGTGAGTGGCATACTTATGGGGAGACCAAAGATGGGACTAACGCTGCAATCTTTGCGAGCTATGAAAAAATAGAGACAGGAGGCGAAAAACTCCAATAGAAATACTTGAGGAAACTGAAAGTAGTGTCTCCCCCAAAGTTTTCAATTTACCTACAATTATAAAATTTTAGATAATTTTATTGACAATTTTATAAAGGATGGATACCATGTGGGGTCATCAGACGAAATTTTGAAATTTAAGACTTGACAAGTAGAAGAATATGCTTTATATAAAAATAGGGATTATACAGGACTAATCCACCCTGGCGAAGAAAAAGATTTTAAACCCATGATAAGTAAGGAAGGTTATGTTGAATCCTGACCTGTCGTCAGGACAGGATTACACAAAATTACTGACATAACCAAAAGGGGAGAGATGACTTTTTTGACTGCATTTTTATTATTTGGTTGGCTTGATTGGAAGAGTGTAAAAACGGACAACTTTACTGTTATCTATAAGCCGGGCTATGAGTGGGAGGCAACAGAAGTATTAAATAATCTTGAATACTATCGTAGTGAAGTTACTGCTCTCACAGGTAACAGGCCTAAACATCTACCTATTGTTATTGAGGATATAGGAACTGTATCTAATGGAATGGCTGACCCAATATTTAATAATATTCATATATATACCTATCCACCATCGGGTATCTTTGCCAGTAGTACTGAAAACTGGTACCGCCTGGTATCACTCCATGAGTATACCCATATGTGCCATTTGACAAAAACGGCAGGTGTTTCTCGTGCTGTAACTACACTATTTGGTAGAATTTTTCAGCCTAATCTTTTTTCACCTGGTTGGGTAGTGGAAGGCATTACTGTATACTCTGAGTCACAGCTCTCAAATTACGAAGGTCGTCTAAATGACGGCTGTTTTGATGCATACATAGGAGCAAGAGCAAAAGAGGGCAAACTTCCATCTATTCATACTGCTACCTATTCTCCATTAGAGTTTCCATATCGTACTGGTATTTATCTTTATGGGGGCGAGTTTTTTAATTATCTTGCCGATACTTATGGCAAAGACCGCTTTTCGCAACTGTTTGACATCTATGGCTCGTTTTTCTGGGCTCCTTTTTTTGGTCAACTCTTTCCATTTTTTGGCATAGATATGGCAGCAAGAATAACTTATGGTAAAGACTTACCATCGTTGTTCTCGGCTTGGAAGCGTTATGAGGAGAAAAAATACAAGGACTGGAAGATAGATGGTGACAGGGTAACTAAAAAGGGTGATTTCGTTAAGTATCTCGTAAACGATGGAAACAAGCTATACTACGTACATACTTACCCAAAGAAAACTGATGCTCTGAAAGGATTTGAGTTTTATAAGATTGTTGAGTTTAACATTGATACCCAGAAAGAGCAAACCCTCGTCTCACTTACAAGCCCAGTTTCTACTCCGTTAAGAGTTAAAAATAATGAACTATACTACACAACCTATGAATTCAAAAAAGGCTACGCTAATGCAAGCATGATGGGTTTTGGGATTATTTCTTTGCTCCATATGAACGATTTAAAAACTGGCAAAGATAAAGTCATATTTTCTGACGCTATACGTGCATTCTGTGTGTTAGAAGATGGGTCTATTCTATATTCAAAGGATAGACAGCATAAGTTTGGCTCAGAGCTCTGGCTATACCGGGGTGGTAAAAAAGAGCAATTATGGGTTACTGATTATCTCTTAGGAGAACTAATTGCTAATTCTAAATATATCGTAACATCAGCACGGACGGATTACAAAAATTGGGATGTATATTTACTTGATTTAAGCAGCAAAAGACTTACCCCTATTGCTACCACTCCTTGGTCTGAGTCCAATATCTGGCTTGTTGGTGATACACTTTTATTTACTGCTAATTATGATAAAATATACTCAATTTACGGTTATGATATTTTAGACCATAAACTATACCAGCTTACACAAGGAGGTTATGCTACTAACGGAGTATTCTCTAATGATAATCTATATTTTATAGGAGACACAAAAGCTGGTTTTGACATATACAAAAAGAAGATAGACTTTGTAGAGTATACGCCAAAAAAGTGGCTTGTTAGTGATAGACCCGACTTCTCAAAAAACAAGTTGAGTATATCACATGGTGGCTACTTTGATGTCTTAAGCACTGCTTTAAAGCCAGCTGTTCGCATTCCTTTTATACTTCCAGCTGATACTACATTCAAAAAATGGTCACTCGGTTGCATACTTGTTGGTGCAGATGCGACCTATGAGAATTTTTACACTGTTTCCTTTGGCTACGACCCTATTGAAGAGACGCCATTTTTATCTTCATTTCTACGATCGCTATTTTTATCACCTATTAGTATAGATATGGAATACCGATCAAAGATTACAGCTGGACTTGGAATCACCTACCCTCTATTTATGAGTCTAAGTCCTGGGTTATCAAGCCTATCTTTATATCTCAGAGGCAAAGCTTTCAAAGAAGATTTCTCAAGAAAAGAACTTAAACCAGGCTTAGTTATAGAGTTTACTTTCCCATATACAGATGTATTTGTAGGAGTAGAGTCATCGGTAGAACGAGGTAAATTTGGCTCAAATATTGAACGCACTGCTTATAGTGTGGAGGCTGGGATTAGAAATTATATAAAAGGGGGTGAACTAAGGATTTCAGCAAAAGGATACAGTGACAAAGAGAATCCAGACCCTATTGGTATAAAAATACGCGGCTATGACCAACTTTATACTAAGACTGGCAGCTCTTTAACTCTCGAGTATGCACATCCAATTTTAAAAATAAGGAAGGGGTTATGGAATCCTAATCTATTCTTTGAAGATTTGTGTGCAGCTATTTTTACTGATGTCGCATTTGCAATAGATGGTGAATACAACTTATCATGTGGAATGGAATTAAAACTTGAGACCGGTACTATGCTTGGACTTATAAAAGCAGCACCAAAATTAGGAATCGCTACCAATAAAACTGGGAACATTAAATTCTATATAGGAATTGACGCAATAAATTTAGGTATATAAATTAGCAACGCCAAATCAAGTTAGGATAAAGATAACTGGAGAAAGAAGGAGATAGAATAACTTGGTAAAAACTTCTTATCTCAAAATTACAATCTTATTTGCAGTAGTATACGAGCCCAGATTAAGTGCTATGAAATAAATGCCCTGATTAAACTTGCTTATATCCAATGATATAATTTTAGTACTCATAATATTTCCTGCCCATAGCTCACTTAACTTTCTGCCAGAAACATCATATATGGATAAACTTGCCCTTTCATTTACTGGAGATAAAACCTTTACTACTGCCTTTTTGTATACAGGATTGGGATAGACTTCTAATCTTGCATCTTGCATTTTCTTCTATTCCTATATTACCAAGGGAATCAGTCTTTATAAGCTATACATCACTTATACCTGCACCATATGAATAAGTGGAGTCTACAATGATATAACCGCCATCAGCTGTCTGTTTGACTAAGTGTCCTTCATCACTATAAGGGCCGCCAAATGTCCTTGTCCATAGTGTATCACCACCTGTGTCCGTCTTTATAAGCCATATATCCTTACCACCTTCCCCATATGAGGCCGTGTATCCAACTATGATATAACCGGCATCAGTAGTCTGTTGAATTCCATACCCACAATCGTCGCCACTTCCCCCAAAATAATTCCACCAGCTTGGACCACCATCAGAATTTCGCTTTATAAGCAGTACTTCTTGACCACCTGCCCCCAAGGCTCTGTATATCCAACCATAATATAGCCACCATCGCTCGTCTGCTGTACACCATAGCCAACTTCATCATACTCAGGTGAAGTAATTATTTGCTCCCAACTTCTATTACCAAGTGAATCCGTCTTTACAAGCCAAAAATTGATTCCGCGCTGCCTGCGCCATATGAATTGGTGGAACCAACCACTATGTAGCCACCATCAGCAGTGAGAGCAACTGAGTTACCTTCATCACTTAATTCTCCTCCATAAGTCCTTGTCCATGTGACAGAATTTACGACTTGTGGCAATGCTACAAGCCATACACCGATTATTAGATAAAAAATCCCTTTAAACATTATCCATCCCTTTCTCATGTCTTATCAATGCTTTTTCTTGTAGGATGCGGTAGATGTAGTAGCTATACCCCCCCTGACAGCAAACTTAGCCTCAACAGTCATCTCCAATGGGTCTAAAACCGCTACAAGGTCTTCTAAGATTTTATTTACTGCATGTTCATGAAATATTCTGACTTGGCGATAAGAGTACAAGTAATACTTTAAAGATTTCAATTCTATACATAACTTATTGGGTACATACTTAATGGTAATAGTGGCATAGTCTGGCAGCTCACTAAAAGGGCATACACAGGTGAATTCATCTGTAGTATGCTCCATCTGAATATGACGATATGGATATTCGTATGGAAAGGTGACAAGAATTGAGCTGTCAACAACTGATGGCTCAAAACTCTTCCCTACCGCCCTTTTTGCCTTTAACTCTATATCAGATGGGACACGGTCATCGTAAATGTGTTTTTTTGATTTCACTTTGGTTTAATTAAGGCGCGGGTCGGAATTGAACCGACGAATCGCGGTTTTGCAGACCGCTCCCTTAGCCACTTGGGTACCGCGCCTTAGACTACGGTGATTAGTATGAAGTGGTTAGTAATAATAAAGAATACCTTACCACTAATCCCTGCTTTAAGCGGGGGACGGGGCTCGAACCCGCGACGACTTGCTTGGCAAGCAAGCATTCTACCACTGAATTACCCCCGCAAATTAAACTAAAATATAAAAGAAGAACCTATTCTTGTCAAGTTTTATTTGCTTTGTGTAGTTATTATTTTAAAATGTTAAAGATAATTATTACGTGAAAATGTTAAATTTTTAGAAATGTTTTTTTGATTTTAAAAAGCAACCTTCTAAAATTAAAATGATAGAAGGTTGCCATGAAAGAAAAGAAGTTTAATATTACAATGAGAGACCTCATAAAGTATGAAGTCTTGCAACAACTTCTGAGAGGAGAACTCAAAGGATATCAGGCAGCATCTCTT
>JASEGA010000014.1 GCA_030018315.1 bacterium
AAGAGATGCTGCCTGATATCCTTTGAGTTCTCCTCTCAGAAGTTGTTGCAAGACTCCATACTTTATGAGGTCTCTCATTGTAATATTAAACTTCTTTTCTTTCGTGGCAACTTTCTATCATTTTAATTTTAGAAGGTTGCTTTTTAAAATCAAAAAAAACATTTCTAAAAATTTAACGTTTTCACGTAATAATTATCTTTAACATTTTAAAATAATAACTACATAATTTTTTATTTAATTGACAATTGTTTAGTTTTAGTTTAAAATTTCTAACAAGAAATTATGAAAACTTTTGCAGAGTTAGTAGTTTCTCGTATGCCCCAAGGACTTGATTATGGGAATGTAAGAGTTGTACAGAACAATGAAGAGACTCTAATTGTTAAAAATGGTAAAGTTGATAGTATTGAGATAGCCGAGTCTATAGGATTTGGAGTAATAGTTCTTTTAAATGGCGGATGGGGATTTGCTTCAAGCTCACGTCTTAAAAATGAAGAGGTGGATAAAGTAATTAAACAAGCAATTGAGATTGCGAAGTCTTCAGGTATAGCTAAGAAAAAAGGTGGGGTAAACCTTGCACCAGCATCTTATGTTGTGGGCACTTTTAAAACTCCTTATAACAAAGACCCTTTTAAAGTAAGTCTTGAATCAAAGGTTTCGCTTCTTCTTGAGTTAGATAAAATTTTAAGAGAATCTAATGATATTAAGGTAGCAGAGTCAGTTCTAATGTTCAGACGCATTCATAAAATCTTTGCTTCAATCGACCATTCTGTAGTAGAACAGGAGCTTTTAATTTCTGGTGGTGAAATAATATCTACTGCCATAAAAGAGGACGAATTACAGCGCCGTTCTTATGGCAATTTCGGAGCTGCTGGATATGAGTTCATTCATAACTTAGAACTACTCCAAAATGCTCCAAGAGTGAGAGATGAAGCCTGTGAGCTCCTCAGAGCAAAGCCCTGTCCTTCTGGAAAACAAGATATAATAATTGATGGTGACCAGCTTGCACTGCAAATCCATGAGTCTATCGGACATGCAGTTGAACTTGATAGGGTACTTGGAACTGAAGCCTCATATGCAGGCACGTCATTTGTTACACTTGATAAATTGGGCAAATTTAAATATGGCTCAGAAGTTGTAAACGTAACTGCAGATGCCACTGTCCCTCTTGGACTTGGAACATTTGGTTGGGATGATGAAGGTATTCCAGCCCAAGTTACTCCTATAATCCGGGATGGCATTTTCGTAGGCTACCTGAGTTCAAGAGAAACTGCTCCTGTAATTGAACGATTAAGCTCAGGTGCTATGAGAGCGGCTAACTGGAATCGAATTCCTCTCATCCGAATGACAAATATAAACCTTGACCAAGGAAATTGGAAATTGCCCGATCTTATTGCTGACACATCTCATGGACTTTTCCTTCAGACAAACAAATCGTGGAGTATAGATGATATGAGGGAAAACTTCCAGTTTGGTGTAGAGTTTGCTCGTGAAATAAAAGATGGAAAATTAGGCGATGTTGTTAAAGATGTAACTTATACAGGGATAACACCCGAATTCTGGAGCTCATGTGATGCTATATGCAGTAGAGATTTCTGGAAAATGTATGGCCTAATGAACTGTGGGAAGGGGGAGCCTGGTCAGACAATGATGGTAGGTCATGGCACTGCACCTGCAAGGTTTAGAAATGTAAGAATAGGAATATTCAAGAGATGAGCAATGGATACAATAGCTGCAATAGCTACCCCAATTGGAGAAGGAGGAATTGGAATTGTTAGAGCTTCAGGCCCCGATGCTATAAAGATTGCAGACCACATTTTTAAAGGTAAGATAAAACCC
The DNA here is from genome assembly GCA_030018315.1 of bacterium. Taxonomy (NCBI): domain Bacteria; species bacterium. The sequence goes on from JASEGA010000014.1 coordinate 1,837, forward strand.
CTCTTAGCCAAGACACACACAATTCATTACGGTAAAATAATAGAGCCTGACACAAAAAAAGAATTAGACGAAGTATTACTTATGGTGATGAAGAAACCCCATACTTATACTCGTGAGGATATGATAGAAATAAATGCACATGGTGGGATTACTGTATTAAAAAATATACTTGACCTCCTTCTCCGAAGTGGTGCTCGGCTAGCAGAACCCGGCGAGTTCACTAAACGCGCATTCCTGAATGGAAGAATTGACCTCGTTCAAGCAGAGGCAGTTCTTGACATTGTACGCGGCCGTACAGATAAATCAATTGAAGTTGCCCTTTCACAACTTGATGGTAAACTTTCTACACAAATAAAAGAGATTAAAGATAAATTAATTGAAATAGAAACTGCTCTTGAACTCTCAATAGACTTTCCTGAAGAAAATATAGGAAAACTCAATCCTGAAAAGCTTAAAAGAATTGCTTACGAAGTGAACTATGAAATCGTCAAACTCATTGAATCTGGCAAATCTGGTAAACTTGTTAGAAACGGAGCAGTCTTTCCAATTGTTGGTAGGACAAATGTTGGTAAATCAAGCATTTTTAACGCCCTTCTATCCAAAGATAAAGCAATTGTAACCCCATACCCCGGCACTACAAGAGATACAATAGAAGACTATATTACTGTGGATGGCATTCCTATAAAGCTTGTTGATACTGCAGGGTGGAGAGATACCTCAAACCCTATAGAGCAGGAAGGTGTTCTTAGAACAAGGAAAGCAATTAACGAAGCATTTGGAATTTTATTCGTATTTGATAAAAGTGATGGAATATTAAAAGAAGATTTTGAACTTCTCACTTATATAAAAGGCAAGAAGATTATAGGACTTTTAAACAAATGCGACCTTACTCCAGCTAAATATAGCCAAAATTTTGAGTTTCCGCTTATTTCAGTTTCTGCTTTAAGAGGCGACAATATTGATTTAATTCCTACTGCTATAAGTAAACTTGTCTCACGAGCCAACGAGTCGCCCCTTATAACAAGAGAAAGACACCTTGATATTTTAAGGAGAGCAAATATCAGAGTTGAAAAAGCACAAAAAGGGATGGACGATAATTTGGCTCATGAGCTCATTTCTTACGAGATAAAAGAGGCTATCAATATCCTATCGGAGATAACAGGCGAGATTACATCTGAAGATATTTTGAACCGCATATTCTCGGAATTTTGTATAGGAAAATAAGGATTAGCAAAAAATTCAATAAGTTGGGTGTTAAAACGGTAGGTTTTGAGATTTGAGTTTTTATGAAGCTTGCTATTATCCACGATTATTTAAACCAATACGGAGGAGCAGAAAGGGTATTAGAAGCAGCGCACGAAATTTGGCCAGATGCCCCTGTTTATACTATTCTTTACGAGTTGAAAAAATTACCCCCCCATTTTAAAGAATGGAATATCACACCTACATTTATACAAAAACTACCATTCCTATCAACTCATTATGAAAAATACTTTGCACTCTTCCCGACAGCAATTGAGCAAATTGAACTAAAAGATTTTGATGTAGTCCTCTCTATCTCCTCTGCATGGGCAAAAGGAGTTATAACTACACCGGAAGTGATGCATATTTCGTACATTTTGAATCCAATGAGATTTGCATGGGAAGAATATTACTCAAGAGTTAAGAGGACAAAGAATAGAATATTTAAGTTGGGAATTAGAGTTTTGATGAATTACATAAGGCTATGGGATGAAGTCTCTACGCAAAGGGTAGACCATATTGTTACTATTTCAAACACTGTGAAAAAAAGAATTTTAAAATACTACCGCAGAGAGAGTGTAGTAATATATCCACCATGTGATACTACATTTTTTGCACCAGACCCCAGTCTTAAAATACAAGATTATTTTTTAGTAGTTGCCAGACTCAAGCATTACAAGTGTGTAGAAATAGCAGTTAAAGCATTTAATAAACTTGGACTCCCACTTCTTATAATTGGGGATGGTGAAGCACGATGGGAACTCGAAAGACTTGCAAGACCAAATGTGCAATTCCTTGGTACACTTTTTGATTCTGAAGTTAGAAGTTATTATCAAAGGGCACAAGCACTTGTATTCCCAAGTTTAGAAGATTTTGGAATTGTATCATTAGAAGCACAAGCTTGTGGCACTCCTGTCATTGCATTTAGAGCAGGGGGAGCACTTGAAACAGTAATTGAAGGGGAGACGGGGTGTTTCTTTTATCCTCAAACTCCTGAAGCATTGATTGAGGTAGTCAAAAAATTTGACCGTTCTAAATTTAATCCCAAAATTCTCCGTACTCAAGCTCTCAAGTTTGACAAAGAAATATTTAAACAAAAGCTGAAAGATTTTATTACACAAAAGTATAGAGCTTGAGTATGCGGAGACCTGCCCTAAAAACTACACTTACTTTTTGTATTGGAATTCTCATTAGCTATTTTACAAAAATTCAGCTTGTTTGGATTAGCTTCATACTACTTGGAAGTTGCATAATTTATCTCATTGTGGGATTAACAGGTGAAAGGAGTAAAATTTTAAACCCGGTTATATTCATCATTGTAGAGATTTCAGGAATGTTCTCCTATACTCTACACACTACTTTATTTCCTTCCAATCATATTATAAATTATACTAACCCTGAGAAAAAAGTTGCAGTTGTGGGCAAAATTATAGCCGAGCCTGATTTTAGAATAGAGCAGACTATAATTGAATGCGAAGCGGAAACTTTAATAACACCTGAGTACACCAAAGCGGTGACAGGGAAGTTACGAATTAATGTGAAATCACCTAATCTGAAGTTCAAATATGGTGACCAAATAGAGGCTTACGGTAGACTTTGGTATCCAGAGTTCACGAGGAACCCGGACGCTTTTGATTATCGTTCATATCTTAAGAGAAAGAATATCTATGGAACGATGAATATATGGGAATCATGCAATATCAGGGTTATTGGTAAAGATAAAGGAATGGCAATTATTTCTAATGTTGCTTTACCAATTAAAAGATTCATCCGGAATACAATTGATACTTATTTATCTGATAATCAAGCAGGCTTCCTGAAAGGAATAACAATAGGACAGAGAGGAATGCTCCCAAAGAGGGTCCAAGAATGCTTCCAAAATACGGGAGCGATACACATCCTTGCAGTATCAGGATTGCATGTGGGTATTATTGCTACCATAGTATTTTTGTTCCTTAGAGTATTTAGAATCTCATTAATTATTGCACAAATTATTACATTACTGTTTCTGATAATATATGCATTTATGTTAGATTTGAGACCACCGATTGTAAGAGCTACTATAATGACTATTATAGGAATGATAGGCTTAACTACAGAGAGAGATACTGATATGCTTAATGTAATAGCTTGCGCTGCTCTTTTTATTTTGTTTATAAATCCACAAGCCATCTTTGAAGTGAGCTTCCAACTTTCATTTATTTCTATTATATCTATTATTTATTTGATGCCTAAAATATATCCTGTGCTTTTTGGATTTATAAAGCCGGAAAACCATGTAGCAAGATACTTTGCGGGGATATTCGTGGCATCATTAGCTGCACAAATTGGGATTATGCCACTTGTAGCGTATTACTTTTATAGAGTACCTATCATCTCAATTATTGCAAATCTTATTGTTATACCACTTGCCGGAGTGTGTATTGCTTTGACTTTTATTATGAGTATTATTAATCTTTTACCATTGAAAATTCTTACTGATATATTTACTGGTGTTGCTTGGGGAGCAACTACTTTTACACTTAAGACAGTAGAATTATTTAATCAAATCCCGTACGCATATTTCTGGGTGCATAAACCATCGGTGCTTTTTATTGGGTTCTTCTATCTCATACTATTAAGTGGAATAAATTCACCGGTTTCTAAGATAGCAAGAAAAGTCTTTGTATATAGTTGCATTTTTGGACTTAACACACTTATATGGTCAAGAGTATATAAAATTAATAATCCAAAAATTGAGGTAACCTATCTTGATGTTGGACACGGTGATTGTGCATTAATTGAGCTACCCAATAACTATAATGTCTTAATTGATGGAGGGCCGCATCAAAAGGAATTTGACACAGGAGAAGGAATAGTTGCACCATTTTTAAGAGCAAAAGGAATTTCAAATTTAGATATCATTGTGGCCACAAATACGAAGATTTACAGAATTGGAGGACTTAGATATATAGTTGAAAACTTTAAGATAAAAAAGTTTATAGGACCAAACATATGCTATACATCTTGGGCATGGCTCTGCTTACTTAAGCTTGTAGATTATAAGGATATCCAGTGTAAACTTATTGCAGGAAATGTTATTGCGAACGGTAGCAAAGCAATCTCAAAGAGGGATACAATTTTAAGTCATAAGGACTATATAGTTGAAACCATTAATTCAGGGGATGAATCAAATCTCGGGTTGAGAGTTAATTACAAGGATGTATCCTTACTTTTCCCAGGAGATGTAAAAGAGGGAGAGTACCAAAAATCAACTATACTTATGATCCCAAAACATGGAAATAAGAGATATTCCTCTTCCAAATGGATATCAAGTATAGCACCTGAGATTGCAGTAATATCGTGTGGCAGAAATCCATGGGCAGAACCCGATTATGCAGTTATTCTAAGGTATAAAAATTTAGGTGCAAAGGTATTACGTACTGATGAAGAAGGAGCTATCATAATAAGAACAGATGGAAGGACAATTGAAACTGAGACAATGAAAAGCCTATCAGAAAAGGAAGGTTTGAAACATAGAGTTTTGAGATATACTGGGCTACTTTAAGAGGATTAACTTCTTAGTTAATCTGTAGTCACCTACTTCAAGCCTATAAAAGTAAACACCACTTGACACCTTTTTATTTTGATTATCACGACCATCCCAGACAACAGAGTTAATTAGTTGATTAGTTGATTGGTTAATTGAAAATGTGCGAACTAATCTACCAGATAAGTCGTAAATCGTTAATCGTAAATCGCTAATCGTATAATCGTTTCGGTTTTCGTTTAACACCGTACCTGATGGCAGGCAGGAATAACGAATAACAGTTTTCTGTCTGAATGGATTTGGTGAATTCTGGAATAGCTTAAAAGAATGGGGAACACAAACAAGCTCAGTTTCTATTCCATACACTGTATCAGGCGGAATAAATCCATATAGCCCAGTATGCCAACGGTCGTGTTCAGTACATTCCCACTCCAATCTGCTACCTAAGACTGACCAGACATGCATCTCTCCTATAGAATTACCAGTTATTAGCTCGTTTAAACCGTCAAGGTCTATATCTGCTATTGTAGGAACTGGGTATATCGTGCCCCCACAGGAAAGAGGGAAGCCAAGTGTATAAGAGCCATCAGATTCAATCGCATAAAGGTGACCTGTGAAGCCGCCAGCTATTAGTTCAACTTCATTATCGCCATCAATATCTCCAATAGTGAGTGAAGGCCCCTCCGGAGTTGTCTCATCAAGTTGTGGCTGTATAATAGGAAAGCCGGGGCAAAGTGTACCATCATGATTCCACATATAATATCTATTATTCTCTTTTATTGCTATTTCAAGTTCTATATCAGAGTCAAGATTACCTAAAGAGGGTGATGCCCTTGTGAATCCTGTAATTGGTTGAGGCCATCCTGTACCTCTACTCCCATCAGAATGAAACACATATACAGAATCATCTGATGCAGCAATTACAACCTCAAGCCCTGGATAGTTTATGTCTACATCTCCAATTGCAGGTGAAGTTGAAAATTCTGTACTCACAGATGCAGAATAAACAGGCCAGCCAGGTAATGGGTCGCCAATAGTATTCCAAGCGTAAACCTTGCCCCTGCCTCCCACTAATATCTCAAGCTCGCCATCTACGTTTATATCAGCAACTGAAGGAGATGAGAAAATATAGGGGTCAGCTTGTGCAAAGAAGCCATCAGAATTTAAAAAGCCGCCGCCATTTGAATTAAATATATAAACTTTTCCATTAAGGTCAAGGAATATAATTTCAAGCCTGTCATCTTTATCAAGGTCTTGTAAAGTTATGCTCATAATAGTTCCACTACCACCATCAATCATCACAGGAAAGCCAGTAAGAGAAGTCCCATCTGCACCAAATACATATAGACTTTCATTATCACACCAGGGAACACAAGCTATATCAAGCATACCATCCCCATCTATATCTCCCATAGCAGGAGTTGACCAGATTCCTCCAGGTAGTTCTGCAAATAGACCTGTCCCGTTCGGTAATACTGAAGTGCCATCAGCATGCCAAGCGTAAATCTTTCCATCATCAGTGGCAGCCACAATCTCTAGCCCAGGATAATCTGGAACAAAGTCACCTACCACAGGTGAAGCATAAAAGAAAGTGCTTGGTACAGTTTTTGGCCACCCAGCTTTTAACATTGGATTTGATTTGCCAAGTACAAAAGGTGAAAAGTTGCTCTCATTACAATCACTATCCACTGTAGTAACCCAATAGGAACGAAGTTCATAAGCGCCAAGCGCTTTATCTTCATATACAGGGTTATCTGTTATTAGGTAAGAATTCAAAAGTAGAGAATCTGGTGCCCGATACACATTATAGCCTCGGACATTGGAGAGAGCACGCCACCCTACGGTTATTCCATGCGGATGAGGAAATGTAAAAAGGCTATCAGGGGGAGGTGGAAATCTTAGTGAGAATGTATCTACCCATTCCCTTCGTAGTGTATCATTGAGTTCCAGCACAAATTGTGGGTTTTCTATAGGATTATTTACAAGGACTTTAAAACAATTAGGACAAAATACACTCGCAGCCGCTTCTATGACATTTATTCGTTCTATGCTATCAATTACAGTAAGCTCCGTATTTAGTGACCGCAGTTTAGCGTATACACATTTAGCAGCTCCATTACCAAAATTATTTAGCCTGAAACTTAAATTCAATGAGTCGCCGGGATATAGTCCATCCTTGTCCGTAGAATGACTATAATGAAGTAATTTTGGACTCCGAATCTCTAAGTTAAAAGTATCTATGGAAGAATCTGAAGAATAATATGAAAATATAGAAAAATCAACCGCATTTGATAGAAACATTGTATCTATCTGAATCCTATAGTCTTTTGTCTTACTCTCACCAGAAGGTATATTCCCATACCACACTAAAGTATCAAGTAATGAGAGCCCTAATGATGAAGGGACAAGATTAGCACAAACAGATTTGGCTTCACCAGACCCGGTGTTCTCAAGAGTGAGTGAGAGGGTGATTAGCTCACCGGCATCAGCTACACCATCACCAGCAATTGACTTAGACTTGTACCTTACGAATGGTTTACTCGGATTCACAACTATATATCCCTTATAGGGTAGAAAATTGGACTTAGTTACCACTACACTTAATGAGCCTGCAGACTCAGGTATCAAGCCAAATACTATTTCACCAGCTGCATTGGAAAAACCTCTCGCATAGACTTCACTTTTCTTTGAGACACATACCAATGCTCTATCAACAGGATTATTAAATGAATCTTTAATATTTATCTCAATCTCTCCTTCTCCCACATTCACAACTGGTGGAAAACTTACAATTAAAGAGGCAGGATTATTGGTACAAAATTTAAGTTCAGGGTCACCAAAAAGGAGATAATCAAAAAGGATGTCGCGATAATTATTATCACTATTATTCACCCCCTGATAATGAGCCTCATAGAACTTAGATTTTGCATCCGCTAACAACTCACCAAATGAAAAAATGCTATCAGTAAAAAGTGACTGATAGAAATATCTATTAAATTCTAATTCTTGATAGTCCCAACCTACTCTTGTAGCTCCAAGGTAGCCAATAGCACCACCACAAGGATTTAACATAAAATGACGAGATAAACAATTCCAGTCAATCCAATGAACATAACAGCTGACAACTGTTATAAAGAAAAATGGACTGCTTAAATTATCTATATCAGACATTGTCAGCTTGGTACCGGCTAACTGTATCGATTGCCATACAATACCATGCGCCGCAATATACACAAAGCCATAGCCTTTTTCTAATGAGTCTAACAGTGCTTTGCTAGATAGAGTGCCATAAAGTTGGTATAACGAATCTTTCTTAAAATAATCCGGAAAACTACTTGCAATTTCACGACAGTGCTGAGCACCATCATCACCAGGAGGCTGAGAGTTATGTAAATCAGCACCCGCTAAAAGAAGCTTATTAAGATAGCCAGTATCAGGCTCTATCTCATACTTGAGTGTCTTGTTTACTACTATCTCTATATCTAAAGGAGTGTACCCAGGAAACCTGCCAATACATAAATTACTTGTTAAATCTACACCGTCACTAACCTCACCCCAAACTCCATCCATATCAGCATTCCAATTCCCATTTAAACAGGAATAATACATATCAGTTGGAATATCATACCAACCCTCATAATAATTTCTACTACGTACATACCTTATTGGGACTTCAGTTACATCGCCACCAAGTAACACCCATTTAGTACCCCATTCAGAGTATGCATCTTTTAGAAAGTTACGAATCTTATCAGGGATATCACAACCAGAATAATTTGCGGATATCCATTCAACAGTACGGATAACACAGTTTACACCTTTTTCTGTCTTCCAAGCACAAAGAGGCTCAAATGATTCTATTAGGCCATCAGTTGTTATAATAATATAATCTACTCTCTCACCATACTTAGATGGAAACTCAGTCACAAAATAAGGATGTATTTTAACAATGGATTTCTGGAGGGGCAACCATTGTGGTTGCCCAATGGCATTCTGAACCATTTCGGAGTGATACTTTAAACTATCATGATGAACAGAGTAAAGCAGTTCAGTGGGTTTCTGAGGGATATAGCTCAGGAAGATAAGAAAAAATGAAAGCATTTTAAGATTTTATTATATTGTAATTTAACAAATTGTCCAACATTATTTAGGAGAAAAATACTCTAAGCCATATTTCTAAGCTTAGCACTCGCCAAAAGAAATCGGGTTGCATTCTTTTACCTTTACAAAACCTTTTGAAATTTAGTAATACTCTTTCTGCATCCCAATACGGACGAGACTTGAATTTAGTGGAACTAAAAAGTGACTCTATTTCATTACTCAATTCTCTTGTCCACCGTGCTTCAGGAGTACCAAAACCTACTTTACGACGCCTATTTAGCACAGATTCTGGAAGAATATCACGCATAGATTTGCGAAGGAGCCACTTTGACCAGCCATCTCTCATCTTGTAACTTATGGGGAGCGAGAAAACATATTCTACTAACCTGTGGTCTAAAAAGGGGAGTCTCGCTTCTATACCAAATGCAGATGAGTTCCTGCCAGTCTCTTTAAGGAGAAATACTAAACTGTACTTTGTAACTGCATAATAGGATTTAGCCTGTAAACTTGCAGGGAAAAGGTCAAGTAAAATTTGACCCTCTCTACCATCAAATTTGGAGATGAAATCTTTTGATAGAAATTCTTTTGGATTTTGTTTTCCAAAGAGTCTTTCTTTTATAGCTAAACTTACAAGGTCAAAGCCAAAAATAAACTCTTTAATAAATTTGACCATATTAAATCCCTTAATAAGCTCAAACAAGAATTGTGGAAAATACGACGTGTAGCCACATAGAAGCTCGTCACCACCAGTGCCGTCAAAAAGTACGTTTATACCGTTCTTATGTGCTAACTTCATTACTGAAAAATGGTCCCAAGTACTCGCCCCTCTTATAGGCTCATCTTGGTGCCAGATGAGAGACTCAAGCTCACCCCATAATTCGCTACTTTTAGGGAAGACATAATTGCTTTTAAGACATAATTTCTTGGTCACCGCCTCAATATATTTACGCTCATCAAGATACGGGTCAGAACGACAAGAAGAAAATGTTATAGGAGACATAAATTTATTAAGCATACCTACTACAGAAGAGGAATCTAAACCACCACTTAATAAAGCACCCGGTTTTACTTCACCAGTTACTCTTAGACGCACAGAATCTTCAAAAAGATCAAAGAACCTATGAATCGTAGATTTAGCATTTTTAAGCTCACTATCTACTGCCTCTAACTTCCAGTATTTATTCTTTTTTAATTCACCACGCTCAATTACCACATACTCACCAGGCATAAGTTTATTTATGCCAGCAAAGAAAGTCTCATCTGTATGGTCATGTACACCGGTGACTAAAAAATCGTAAATGAGAGCATCATTCGGACTATTTGACAAAGACTCATCCTCAAGTAATGCCTTTATCTCAGATGCAAATAAAAGTTTATCCGGACCAACACAGTAATATAATGGCTTTATACCAAACCTATCTATTGCAAGTAATAGTCTATTGTTATTGCTATCCCACAAAGCAAATGAAAAATTGCCATTGAGCTCTTTTAGCAATGAAGCTCCCCTTTCTTCATAAAGATGCAAAATTACTTCACCATCAGTTGAAGTGTAAAAATTATGACCCAATTTTACAAGACTTTCCTTAAGTTCATTAAAGTTATATATTTCACCATCAAGGATAAGATGAATAGATTTAGTCTCATTATGCAAAGGATACAAATTTTTTCGAAGGTCTATAATAGCAAGCCTGGCAATACCAAGCACTACTCGGTCATCAAAATAAAAGCCGGTATCATCAGGACCCCTATAGCTTATCAATTTAGTCATATCCTTTACAAGACCAGTTTTGGGCTTACCAGTCAACCAATAGCCACCACAAATGCCACTCATTGCTTTAGTTTATTATCAGCATCAGGAAATGTCAAATCAAATCTGTAATCTGTAATTTGTAATCTGTAATCTGTAATTTACAAATGGGGACAACACCAGTCATTCTGTAGGAGCAACCTTTGAGGTTGCCCAATGTCATCATGACTCCACTCCCTGTCATTGTGAGCACGAGCGAAGTGTGGTGGGAAGCAATCTCATAAACAGGCTCAGGGTAAACTATGCGAAGAATCTAATTAATCAAAGATATTCGCATTATTCGCTACTATTTGATACACTCGATTTAATTGTTACTATTGGGTTTTGAACAATGGAAAAAAATTTCATTTTTTGGGATAACGTTAACCCAATAAGGACTTGAAGTAAAAAATTTAGAAAAATTTAGAATGAAAAAGAAAAATGTAGAAAATATATTATAATATGGATTTAACTTTTAGACTTTTAGACTTTTAGACTCTTTATGATTCTTATTAAACCTACGCCTTGGGGTGAGATTACAGGTAAATTATCACTCACACCAGAACAAGCTAAACGAATGTTTAACTTCAATATGAGACCTGATGCAAGAGGAGTAGTATTATTCAAAATGGGAGGAAAACAAATAATTAGAAATCTTGTCAGATGTACAACAAAAACGAATAAAAAAATAAAAAGGATACAAAGAATATTTAGAATATTAGCTAAAATAGCAAATGCACATTTAGACGACCTTATATACCCGGTATGGATGAAAAGTGCAAAGAATAGAAACTGTTTACCAAGTAATATATTTATTGGTATGAACATAAAGAAGATATGTAGAATTAAAAGAAGAGGTAGAAGGAAGTGGAAGCACCTTATTATTACTCAAGGAGAAATACCAGCACCTAAAATATATACGAGATTCTATCACAGAAATAAAAAATTGAGTGTATACTTACAAAAAGTAGAACAATGCAAAATTGGAATAGCAGTGCTCGATACTTACAACTTCAAACTATACCATTTTAAAGATTGTGACAACCAAACAAATGAAGACAAAAATTGGGTAAGAATACAGATTGAGGTGCCAGAAATAGTGTCGCCAATCGTGTTTGCATATTTTAGGAAAGAAGACAGGTTCTCTAATTCAACCTCAATAATACCACCATACGCAGAAAAAGCAGAAGAAGAGATAGCACAATTTACACCTTATAAGAAAGGGAAAAAGTGGTTGCCAGAAGCTAAATATCATGGCTAAATATATAGGCTCAGTTGTTATGAATAGAATCAAAATCATCAAAGCATATACTAAACCTAAGTCAAGGGGAACAAACGAAGCTGTATTAAAAGTTATCAATGGAGAAATGGAAAAAGAAGAAATATTTGTGCCTCAATTTAATTTGACACACGCTGTATTCAGTACACTCGTATACATCACTAAAATAGCAAAAGAGCTACTTATCATCCCGGTATGGAACCCATTAGCTAATAAATTAAGATACTACTCAGGATACCACTTATTTATGAAGACTAATGCAGCACGACTGTATCACTCTATACCAGAACCAACCAAACTTTACAGCCACACAAATATGCCTAAACTTGAGTCCATATATGTTTCAGACGGAGTACTTGAACCTGCACAAATTATAGAAGCCAGTTATTCACAGAAGATGAAACAAATAAATGTTAAATGGAATCCAACAACCTACAGAAATGGAACACCGGAAGACAATACATTCATTATAGTAATACACTGGAAAATACCAGAATCAAATGAATGGTATCCAGACCTTAAACCATACCTAACAATTAAATTTTGGGGTGATGCAATTACACCAGTTGCTAAAAGGGAAGACAGCCAAGCTACAGTTTACATCAATGACCCACCACCATCAGTTTACATCAATGATTCAACAAACTTTACTATATATTTATTCTTCCATAACAAAAAATACAGCTTCTCAAAATCTTCTGCAACCAAACCGCACAATGTAATTTGCAATCTGGAATCTAAAGTTTTGATGTTTAATTTTTGATTTCTCTACTTTGGACAAGCTACTATCAAACTTAATAACTCAATAAACTCTATGAACTCAATAAATCTAACGAACTCAACGAAATTAACGAACCCAACAATATTTAACGAACCTTTAATCTGAAATCTGTAATTTGAAATTTGATTTTTGATGGTGGTTACTATGTGGGGTCATTAGACGAAATATTTTGTTTTGCTTGACACAAGTTTTAGAATAGTTTATATTTAATTAATGTCAAAAATAGAAGAAGTCCATGTAAAGGAACGAGCATTTTTGGCTATGCTTCTATCCTGCATTGAAGTCTATAGACACGAGACCATCGGTCTTTTACTTGGCTATGAAGGTAAAAATGCATTTATAGTTGAATATGCTATCCCTTATCAGACTGCAGTAAAAGGCTACTCTTGGGTTGCACCCAAGTCGCAAGCCTCTGAGCGGATGGTAAAAATACTTGAACATATGCCAATAAATGTAATAGGTGACTTTCACTCCCATACTCAATGGGGTGACTTCAAAGGTAAGCCTATCCCATCAGGTGAAGATATTGCAGATATGGAGTTTAATAAAGTGCATATCATTGTGGCTGTCAACGATAAAGAAAAAGAAGAATGCTGGCACCATAGGGAAGATGGTGTTATTGTAGGCAGTATAAGTGACTATGCAGTGGAGCTTGGTGCTCATATTCTTGTGGATAATTATAAATCAAAACCTGTGCGTTTAATATGCCCGAGTGCAACAGGGTTATCGTATTAAAATGAAATATAAAGAGGCTGGCGTAGATATTGAATTAGCAGATACTTTCAAGCATTACATTAAAAAATTAAGTAGTAAAATAGGTGGATTTGGTAGCACTTTTGATATTCCAAAAGGATATAAACATCCAGTCCTTGTTTCCTCAGTAGATAGTGTAGGTACAAAATTAAAAATTGCAATAGAACTTGGGATTCATGATACAGTAGGTGAAGATATTGTAAACCACTGTGTAAACGATATATTGACACTCGGCGCTACTCCATTGTATTTCATGGATTATATAGGAACAAGCAAGTTAAATATAGAGCAACAAAAACAAGTAATTAATGGAGTGGTAAGTGGGTGTAAAAAAAACAATACTTTGCTCGTTGGGGGAGAGACAGCTGAATTACCAGGTTTTTATAATCCTAATGAATACGACCTTGTTGGATTTATCACAGGAATAGTAGAAAAAGAGAATCTGATAAATGGTAAAAAGATAGTTCCTGGTGATAAGCTTATAGGATTAGAGTCAAATGGGCTTCATACAAATGGCTATTCTTTAGTACGTAAGATTATTAATGATAGGAAACTTCCACTTAGCCTTAAAATTAATGAATTAGGATGCACAATAGGAGTTGAACTCTTAAAAATTCATCGTTCTTACAAAGATATACTTACCCCTTTCCTTTTGAAGGTGAAAGGTCTCATCCATATAACAGGCGGTGGTTTTTATGGAAATATACCAAGAGTTCTTCCCCAGGGAGTTGGAGTTAGGATTTATAAAGGCAGTTGGCCCGTGCCTCCTATATTTAAGTTTATTCAAAAGGAAGGAAAAGTTGATGAGAAAGAAATGTTTCATGTTTTTAATATGGGGATAGGAATGATAGTAGTTATAAAAGATCCTAATGAGCTCTCTGGAATTAAAGAAAAGACATGGATTATAGGTGAAATTAAAAAAGGGGGTGGAGTAGAAATCAGCTAAATGCTAAATGGTTATGATATAGCAGTTATTGGAGCAGGACCAGCTGGGTCGATGGCTGCTATTACTGCAGCTAAGGAAGGATGTAAAGTTGTCTTAATTGAGGAACATCCAGATATTGGAATCCCATTTGCTTGTGGTGAGGCAATTTCAAAAGATTGGTTATTAAAATTTGTTACTCCTAAATCGTCGTGGCTCGCATCTGAGATCAACGGAGTCGTTTTCTATTCACCAAGCTACAGAAGCTTCAGGGTTACTTATCCAGATGTAGGATATATACTTGAACGCAAGCTGTTCGACCGTGACCTTACTGCTATTGCTGCGGATGCAGGATGTGACGTAAAAGTTAATACAAAAGCGATTAGTTTAATAAGTAACGGGATAAAAACTTCTAAAGGTGATATTTTAACAAAAATAATTGTGGGTGCTGATGGTAAAAGGTCAATGATAGCAAGGTGGGCAGGAATAAATTCAAGATTAGAGCTAAAAGATTTTTGGATAGCTCATGAATACCTGTTAGGTGGTATCAATGTAGACCAAGAATTAGTTGAAATTATAGTAGGTAAAGAAATAGCTCCCGGAGGCTATGGCTGGGTTTTCCCAAAAGGTAAAGGATTAGCCAATGTAGGATTAGAAGTTGCTCCTATACTCACAAAGAAGTCGCCCAAACTTTTCCTTAATAAATTTATAGAATGGAGATTCAAAAAATATAGTATTTTAGGAGAATATAGAAGTATAATCCCGTGTAAATATTTGAGTAAGCTCGTTAAAGGTAGAGTTTGTATAGTTGGAGATGCAGCCAGATTCGTTGACCCTATTTCTGGTGGAGGAATTGGAAACGCCCTACTCTCTGGAAAACTTGCAGGTAAAAATTGTGCTATTGCAATTAAAAATGACGACATCACAAAACTCAAGCAATATGAAAGAGAATGGGAAACTGTTGAGGGCAGTAATTTTAAATTCAAGCTCCGCGTGCGAAATATACTCATGAAACTTAATGACTCAGACCTTGAACTAATTTTTGACTTTGGAGCCAAAAATTTTGGCGGAAAGACTATAAACAAGATAAATGATCGAGAAATAATTAGAAATATTGTTACATCCAGTCCAGGGCTATTAAAGTTAGGGCTACATTTACTTAAATGATGCATTTTTTTGACTACGTATTCCTACTCAGACCAGCACTTTTTGTCCCTGTATGGACTTTTTTTCTTCTTGGATTTTATAGAGGAACTTCATTTTTTGACGGCCCAGAGATTCATCAAATTCTAAAGCCATTTACACTTGCTTTTGTTTTATACACTCTTCTAATGGGTGGGGTTTATATCTTAAATCAAATTATAGATATTGAATCAGATAGAATAAACAAGAAACTTTATCTATTATCAGAAGGGTACATACCAGTTAAACAAGCATGGATATGGATGATGTCGCTTTTTGCAGCTGCTCTTACTCTTTCAATTCCATTCACTACCCAGTTTAAAATTATTCTACTTTTATCACTGTTAATTGGTATTTTATATTCTGTCCCACCTTTTAAATTCAAAGGCAGGCCAATACTTGACCTATTATCAAATTCTTTTGGCTACGGAACGCTTGCTTTCTCACTTGGCTGGCTGGTAGGGAATCCATTTTCTAAGGAAACGCTTATATTTTCTTTACCCTACTTTTTTGCTGTTGGTGCTGTCTTTCTAAATACTACAATCCCTGATATTGAAGGAGACAGGAAGACAAACGAACTAACTACTGGAGTATTGTTAGGAGAGAGAAGAATATATTGGCTAAGTACAGTGTTTCTTTTTATATCGCTCGGATTCGCAATTTGTCTGAAAGACTGGCTATGTGTAATTGCATGCTGCTGCTCAATTCCACTCTTTATATTAGCACTTATAAAACATAATTTAAAAACTTGTTTTATCTCAATAAGGATTGGAGCACCAATTCTTGTAATACTTATAGGTATTAAATTCATATGGTTTATACCACTTCTTATAATACTCTTCTTAGCTATAAGAATTTATTATAAATACCGGTTTAATATAATATATCCTAAAATTGTGTGATAATCTTAACGCTTTTTATTAATTTGCAGCAAGTTGATTCTCTTCTCTTACGTGGAATACAATACTCTTATGAAGAAAATTATGCAAAAGCAGAGGAGGAGTTTTTTAAAGTAATAAAACTTAACTCAAAAAATCCGGCTCCTTATTTCTTGCTTTCTTCACTATACGGCTTATATATGGTTGATTTCTCCACTGATATCCTGGAACAAAAATTTTATGCCTATACCGATACAGCAATCTCATTAGCAGATTATCAAATAAAATCAAATAATTATCCAAGTCTATCTTGGCTATGGTTAGGTGGTAGCTATGGGATTCGTGGAGTTTACGAGTTTATGAACGGAAATAAAATTTCAGGGATTAGAAATGGTCTAAAAAGCATTAATGGATTTTCAAAAGCCATTGAGATTGATTCCTCTCTCTTTGATGCATATATTGGAGTGAGTGGATATAATTATTTCAAGTATCGTCTACTTTCATTTGTCCCTTGGGTAAAAGATTCTCGTTGGGAGCATGAAATTAAAATGGCTTGTGATAAAGGTAAGTATTTTAGGATTGCTGCACTTGCATGTTACTCTTCGCTTCTTATTGAAGAGAAAAAGTATAATGAAGCATGTAGAATTGCAGACAGCCTTATATATAAATTCCCTAACTCAAGAACATTTAGGTGGCTAAGAGTAAAGAGTTATTGTGGATTGAAGGATTGGGCTAAAGCAAGGGATGAATATGAAAAATTGCTTGAACTAACTGTAAGAATGCAGCCTGAAAATTTTTATAATATTGGATGCTGTCGAATTGGACTTGCTCACACATACCTTATGCTTGGGGATAATAAAGGATGTCAAACTCAATGTGATGAAATTTTTAAATTACCTGATACCCCAAGAATCAAAAAGCTCAAAATAGAAGCACGAAAGATTGTAAAAAACTTGACAAATTTAAATCGTTATAGTATTAAATGAAAGTTAAAAAAGGAGGTACCGATGCGGTGGTCTATAGTGATTACTTGCGTAGCAGCATTGTCTCTTTTATTGGGGATAATAGTAAAAGTAGTCAATCTCTTTGCCACTCCTCATCCAACTAATTTACTCTTTTACTTTCATCCTGATGCATATTTAAGATTTGCAAGTCTATTGCTATTATTTGCTATTTCAATAGCCTGCATTTCAAAATTTAGTAAGGGATAATAGCTCACCTACAAGATACATAGAACCTGAGACTAAGATTAAATCGGTAGGGGATGCCTTTTCTTTTGCTAATTTAAGGGCAGTTATTGGATTTTTTGTAATGTGAGCTTTAACACCTTCTTTCCTAAAAATTTCGAGAAGTTCATAAGGATCTGATGAGCGTGGCGAATGTATAGGAGTTACAAGTGCATGGTCAACGATTGGAGCAAGCACATGGATTATCCCTTCTTTATCCTTATCTTTTAATACACCAAATACAAGAATTAATCGCCTAAAATTAAATAACTCGGTAATAGACCTTCGTAATACCCATGCTGATGCTACATTATGGGCTCCATCAAATACAACCCATGGATTCTTATCTACAATCTCTAATCTACCAGGAGATTTGACTTCTGATAATCCTTCTTTTATAATAGAATTAGAAACATTGCAAACTTGAGCTACACAGATTGCAGTGAGTGCGTTTACTACTTGATGCCTGCCTAAAAGGGGAATGAAATACTCATCATCTTTTATTCTAAATCTTGAGCCATTCACACTACATTCTATATCCTCACAAAATATGTCTTCACCAACTACCCATAGTTTTATCCCCATAGATTTACACATTTCCTTGATTAGTCCCAAAATCTCGGGGTCCTGTGGACTTGACACAACCTTACCGTTTTTTCTCATTATTCCACATTTTTCATTAGCTATTGCTCTTAATGTATCACCAAGAATGTCTGTATGGTCAAAACTTATCGGTGTCAAAACTGAGACTTCAGGTTCTAAAACATTTGTAGCATCAAGCCTGCCACCAAGGCCAACTTCAAAAATTGAGAACTCCGTTTTCTCTCTTACAAAATAGAGAAATGCAAGTGATGTTAGAATTTCAAATGTGGAGCGCTCATCGGTTATCCAAGGTTTTATTTCTTGGATTAGTTTAACAAAATCGTGCTCAGGAATAGGGTTATCATTTACTTTTATTCTTTCACAGATGTTTACAAGATGCGGAGAAGTGAAAGCCCCTGTTTTACCAAGTTTTCTAAATATTGAAGATAGAATTTGAACTGTAGATCCTTTGCCTTTAGTGCCTGCTATTAGAAACGGCTTCTTAATTTGGGAATGCGGTGCTTTAATTTTATCAAGAAATTCTCGAAATGAAGAGAGGTCAAACTTGTAATGCTTACCACGTTCCCAATCTTTAAATTTATAAATAAATTCTAATGCATTTTTAAAATCCATATTTCAAAAAATTGTGCTAAGTATGATTTCCACTATTACTTCTGCTTCTATTTTAAGCTGTAATATTTTGTACCGGTGTAATCTTTGCATTTGATTTTTGGTCTTAAATCTATCAGATACTTTATAACCTCATTCTTATGAATTCCTAATAGGGTTGCAATATCAGTCTGGGTAACGGGTCGGCGTCTGATTAGGTCAAGTATAGCTTTTTTAGTGGCTGTTTTATGTATATTTTGTTTCTTGTACCTAAATTCAGGAATAACTTCACATCTATCACCTAAAATCTCTTTTATTTCTTGTAATTTTGAAACTTCTAAAGGCTTAGCAAAATCTTCTGAAGGTGGCCTCACTACAGTATTAAGTTGCACTTTATCAGGGTTTATACAAGCTATTTTATTTTTAAGTTTAGTTATTTCTGATATATTATCATTTAGACCACGAACAAGCATTATTTCAAGCCATATTTTGCCCTGAAACTCTTGCCTAAACTTTTCTATTCCATGTATTATTTTCTCAATCTTAAGTCCTGAACTTGGTCGATTCACAACCTCAAAGGTTTTCTGAGTGGCAGCATCAAGTGATGGTATCACAATGTCTGCAATCTTGATATCCTTACGCACTGAGCTTCTATATAGTAACGTCCCATTTGTGAGTAAGGCAACTGGAATTTTGGTCATAGACTTAATTTCACTTATGAGGCTGCCAATCGTTAAATTCAACGTAGGTTCACCAGATCCTGAGATGGTTATATAATCAACTTTTTCAGTAAGGATGCAAAGCTTATTTTTAAGCTCCCTAACAACTTTAGCCCTTTTTATCCATTCATGCCGTTGTGTAGTGAGACAAGTTGTACGCCCAAGTTGGCAGTATACGCAATCAAGTGTACATGTTTTGTATGGAACTATGTCTATCCCTAGCGATAATCCGAGTCTCCTTGAACAGACTGGCCCGTAAATCTGACTCATTTCAATATTTAACTTCCTTTAGATAAAGTCCATGAGGTGGAGCACAAAGCCACTTTTTGCCCTTTAATTCAAGTGCATCTTTAATATCTCTAATTTCGATTTTATTTCTCCCAAGTTCTGTAAGCGTTCCTATAATCATCCTAACCATCTTATGCAGAAATCTATTTGCTTCAATTTCAAAAATGACTTCATCTCCATTTTGAACAAGCTCAAACTTTTTCACATCACACTCTCCATGGTCTCTAAAAGAGAATAAATCAAATTGATGTAACCCTATGAATAATTGGAGTGCTCCTTTTATCTTCTCTATATCAAGTGGGAAAGTATACTCCCATATTCTTGCTCGTTGTATTGGTGATTTACCAAGCAATATTTTGTATAGATATACTTTTGAACTTGCCCCTCTCCTTGCGTTAAATTCTAATGGTACAGGGATTACATTTTTTACATAAATATCTCTTGGTAAATCAAACAATGCATTTTTAATCTTTGTAATTGGTAATGAACTCTTGGTTTTAAAATTTGCAACTTGACAAATAGCATGAACTCCAGCATCTGTTCTGGCAGCACCTATAAGTTTGATTTTTTCATGAAGTACATTCTGTAACAAATTCTCAATCTCACTTCTCACAGTCCGTTTCTTTGGCTGGATTTCCCAGCCAAAGAAATTGGTACCATCGTATTCAAGCTCAATTTTGATGTTTTGCATTTAACGAGTTTGTAAAATTTTTAGTTCTTTCTATAGCATAGTTCAAAATAGAAACCGGTGATTTGTAGCGAAGGCTACCATCTTTAATTAATTTGATAAACTGTAAAGTGATAAGAACAATCTCACCCAATTTTAGCTTTCTTTTTGTAATCCAATCCAAAGATTTAGCAATTTCAATAGCTGAAGTAGAGCTAATAAAAATAAGTGAGTATCCTACAGCTAACGAAACTCTAATTCCCAAAATAATTCCATTATATAAGCCTTCGTATGTCATTCCTTTAGTTATTATTCTACCTGGTGTAAACAATAGCTGTAATCCACAAGTAACAATGATAAGCGGAATAAATACAACTGCTCGCAGGATAAGCTCCCTTTTGTTACGAAGCAAAGTAAACCCTACAAGGATAGGAATTGCAAGAATAACAAACTCTGCTAACTTTTTAGCTATCACACAACCAATAAGTCCAAGTAGAATAAAAATAAGCTTTATTCTCGGATCTAATTGGGTTATTAGCTTATTCATTTGTTTCCTTTTAGATATTCTTTGTATTCTTCCTCTTCTTGGGTTTTGAGTAATTCTTTTTCTGAAAGAATTACTCTCCTTCGCTCCTCATCTACTTCCAATACTTTAAGGTTGAGCTCTTCTCCAATTTTATATGTATCTTTTGTCTTTTTAAGTTTCGATTTTGTGAGATGAGAAAACGGAACAAACCCCTCTACCTTAGCTTTTTTAACATTAAATTTTACTACAACCCCCTTATCTGCAATAATTTCTTTTATCTTCCCCTTTACAGGTTCATTTATAGACTCTTTAAGAATGATTAGTGGATCCTTTTCCATCTGCTTTAATCCAAGTGCAATGCGCTGGTTTTCTGAATCAACTGCTAAGACCTTACATTTAATCTTTTGTCTCCTTTTTAACACATCACTTGGATGTTCTATGTGTTCTGTCCAATCTAAATCCTTTACATGCAATAACCCCTCAATTCCATCTTTAAGCTCAATAAAGGCACCAAAATTAGAGAATGATTTTACTGTTCCTGTAACTATGGAACCCTCTGGGTAATTTTCTTTCACTTTTTCCCATGGGTTTGGTTGAGTCTGTCGTAAACCAAGTGAGATTTTCTCCTGTGCCTTATCAATATTCAGAACCACTACATGCACAGTATCTCCCACTGCAACTATATCAGCTGGGGAGCGAATTCGCTGAGTCCACGACATTTCTGAGATATGGATAAGCCCCTCAATTCCGGGTTCAAGTTCAACAAATGCGCCATACTCTGTAAGTGAAGTAATTTTCCCTTTCACTTTGGAACCTATTGGATACCGTTCTTCAACACCGTCCCATGGATACGGGGTGAGTTGTTTTATTCCGAGAGCTAATCGTTGATTCTCTCTATCCACATTAATCACTTTAACATCCACTTTATCTCCAACTTGCAAAACTTCAGATGGGTGTGTTATCCTACCCCATGATAAATCGCTAATATGTACAAGCCCATCAACACCACCGATATCTACAAATACTCCAAAAGCAGTTATATTTTTTACTACTCCTTTTAATACACTGCCCTCTTCTACTTTATTCCAAAATTCCTCTCTCTTCTTCATCAGCTCTTTTTCTAAAATAATCTTCCTCGACAAGACTATATTACCTTTTGACTTATCAAGTTTAACTACTCTAAACTTTACAGTTTCACCAACAAATTTATCCATATCTTTTACTTCTTCTATATCTAATTGAGACCCCGGTATAAACCCTTCTACTCCACCGAGATCGGCGATACAGCCTCCTTTTACTGCTTTTATAATTTTACCTTCAATTGCTATCCCGTTTTTATAACTCTCTTCTATGCGTTCCCATACTCTTAAGGAATCGGCTTTCTTTTTTGACAGTATTACAAATCCTTCATCTCCTTCAATTCCTTCTACTAAAACCTCAAACTTATCTCCTACTTTGAGCTCAGCTGGATTATCGAATTCTGACAGTGGAATTAGTCCTTCTGATTTCAGTCCTATGTCTACAATTGCCTCCCTTGCAGATAATCGTACCAGTTCACCCTCCACTATTTCTCCCTCTTTTACTTTCAAGAGTGTCTTATCAATTAATTGGAATATTTCATCTTTCTCTTTTTTACCCATAATACCTCCTATATTTGCTTTATAGCTTTTATAACCTCATCTATTATCCAGTCTGGGGTAGATGCACCAGCTGTTACCCCCACAGTTGACTTATGATTAAACCATATTTTGTTAATTTCTTCTTTTGTCTCTATATGGTAAGTATCACATCCTTGTGCTCTTGAAAATTCAGCCAGTCTTGTTGTATTAGCTGAATTCTTACCACCTACAACTATCATTATATCCACCTTTTTTGCAAGCTCCAATGTATCTTTCTGCCGCATAATTACAGCCTCACAGATTGTATTATATACTCGCATCTCTTTAGCTTTTGGTAAAAGTTGCATTACAGTTTCCATAAAACTCTGTAGGTGAAGAGTTGTCTGGGCAACGATTCCAAGTTTTTCAAATTTTGGCAACTTATCTATTGACTCTAAATAGTTTATGACTTTAGCCCGTCCACCCGTATGTCCAACAATCCCTTGCACTTCAGGATGCTCACGTTCACCAATCACAATGACTTCGTATCCTTTATCGCAAAGTGCTTTTGCGTAATCTTGGGCATGTTTAACAAATGGACAAGTTGCATCCACTACATCGAATCCAAGTCTTACAGCTGTCCTTATTACTTCTATAGATACCCCATGAGACCTTATAATTAGTTTTCCGGGTGGCACATTATCAAATGATTTAATTGGATGTATTCCGTAACTCTCAAGCTGCTTAACTACTTGAGGATTATGAATTATAGGACCGTAAGTATAAACTGGCACTTTAGCTTCTTTTATAGTTTGGTTAGCTATATCTATAGAACGCCTAACTCCAAAACAAAAACCAGAACTAGGTGCATGTAGCACTTTCATAAAGCTCCTCAATTCTATGTTCTACTTCTTGCGTCATAAGTTCACGTGCTTCTTTTCCCTGCTTAATGCCGGATATGGATTCACTTGTAATTGGTAATCCAAACTTAACATAGGCTCTACTTTTACGAATAAATTGTTTAATAAGCGGTGTATTTGTCCCCTTTACAAGAGTAGGAACTATAGGAACACCGCACTTTAAAGCAAACCACCCAACTCCAGGATTAAATCTTAGAAAACTACCTACCTTACTCCTTGTCCCTTCAGGAAAAAACATCACTGCTATTCCTTTATTCAGCAATCCTTGTGTGTAGTTGAGCACATTTTTACTCGGTCGCTTAGTATTCACTTTATAAGCATTAAATCCTTTAATAAACCAAGCAAAGAATTTATTAGTAGTAAAAAGTTCCTGTTTAGCAAAAAAATAACACTCACGAAACCAAACAGCTGTCCCAACTAATGGGGGGTCAAAGTTTGATAGATGATTAGGGGCAATGATGACACCACCATCTTTTGGAATATTTTCACGTCCATCAACTCTAAATCCAAATAAAAAACGCCAGACCCAGTAAATGACTCTTGTCCCTATACGATACCTCAATTTCATCCTAAATTGCGTTCTTTTATCATCTCTATTACTTTTTCTACCTCTTCCTTAATAGATAAATTTGTTGTATCAATAACCACTGCGTCCACAGGAACCTTTAATGGGGAATGTTTTCTTGACTTATCTTGTTCGTCTCTTATTTTTAAATCTTCAATTATACTCTTTAAATCTTTATCAATTCCAAATTTGAAAAGCTCCCTTTTCCTTCTTAACGCTCTAATCCAAAGCTCGGCATCCATGTAAATTTTTAAGTCTGCATCCGGAAATACAACTGTCCCAATATCCCTGCCTTCACATACAACATTTTGAGTGTTAGCAAGTTTACGTTGCAATTTTACCATATTTTCTCTTACCCCTTTATAAGTTGAACAAAGGGAGGCAAGCTTACCAATTTCCTCATCTCTTATAGCATTGGTTATATCGTCGCCATCTAAAAATATCTTACCCCCCCTAAAATTAATGTTAAGATTAGCCGACAGACGCTCAACTTCACTTTTGTTGTTTGGGTCTATTTTATCCCTTTTTACTGCAATTGCAAGTGCTCTGTATGTAGCTCCTGAATCAATATACTTATAACCTAATTTTTCTGCTACAAACCTTGCAGTTGTAGATTTGCCTGAACCTGCAGGTCCATCAATTGCTACTATCATAAATTTTCTACCTATTTCATTCCTTAAAATGGTCAAATCCTTTTACGGGTATCTCATTACCGTTCTCATCTATAATTTTGCATTTTGCATTTTGCATTTCACATTCTATTATCTCTCCTATCTCTGTAAATTCAACTTCTTTCTTAGCTTTTCCAATATAGTTCTTTGATATTGTAAACAAGAGCTCAAAATCCTCGCCCCCATTTAATGCAAGACTTTCAGGTGTCATATGAAATTTCTCTGCTATCTTTTTTATTTCTTTACTTATAGGAATTTCACTTCGCCATATTCTTGCAGAGACTTTTGACTCCTCAAGTATATGAAAAAGGTCAGTTGAAAGCCCATCCGATATATCTATCATTGAATTTGCATACCTTGCAATTTTTATTCCCTCTTTTACTCTTGGTAATGGGTTAAGGTGCTTTTTTATCAATTTATTTTCTTTCTTATAGCCTCTTTTCAAGCATAAAAGACCTGCATAAGAGCTGCCAAGTTCTCCTGTTATACAGATAACATCATCAACTTTAGCCCCACTTCTTCTAACAAAATGAGAAGTTCCACCAATTACAGTAACACTCACAAATATAGTATCCGATTTAGTAATATCTCCTCCTATTATTTCTACTTCGTAAGTTGAAGCAATAGCTCTAACCCCATCGTAAAAATTATCTACCCAGTCAATGTCACCATTTTTGATTCCAATTGATACAAGTGCATATTTAGGAACTCCACCACAAGCTGCAATATCGGATATTGAGGCTGCAAGTGCCTTATACCCCATATCATACGGTGTAAAATAATCGCCAAAATGTTCACCCATTGCAAAGGAATCCACAGAAACAATTGGAATATTAGGAACTTTAAACTCCACAGCATCATCCCCAATCCTAGGGAGTAGCTCTCTTAACCTCTTTATTATCGCTAATTCAGTAGCCATTTTTTAATGGTATGAGTGCTCATTGTCAGGAAACTTGCCACTCTTTACCTCATCAATGTATTTCTTAATTGCTTTCTCTATGATAGATGTCAGGTTTGCATACCTTTTAACATATTTCGGTAGGAATGCAGGAAATAATCCAAGCATATCGTGTACAACAAGGATTTGACCGTCGCACCCCTGTCCTGCTCCAATCCCATAAATTGGAACTGAAACCGCTTTCTTAAGTTTAGCAACCACACTTTCTGGAACACACTCTACAATTATACAAAATACACCCGCAGTCTCCAATGCTTTAGCATCATCAATTAGTTTATGCACATCTTCATCTGTTTTACCCCAAACTTTATAGCCACCAAACTTTTTAATACTTTGTGGTGTAAATCCTATATGCCCCATCACAGGTATACCGATATCTACTATTGATTTTACTCTCTTTACTATTAATCCTGCACCCTCAAGTTTTACACCATCTACATTTGCATCAGCTACAAATCTACCTGCATTTTTAATTGCTAAAGAATTAGACGGCTGATATGACATATAAGGCATATCTGCTATCACCATAGCCCTCTTCACTCCTCTTCTCACTGCTTTGCATGCAATCAGTAACTCGTCCATTCCTACAGAAAGAGTAGACTCATGCCCAAGTACTGTCATAGCAAGACTATCACCAACAAGTATTACATCAATCCCTACACTATCCTCAATAAGGGCAGTCGGATAGTCGTATGCAGTAAGTAATACCGCCTTAGCACCCTTTTCTTTAAGTTCTTTTAGAACTTGTGGAGTTACCTTTTCCGGTCTAAACATATTTGGCTTATTCGCTGTCATTTGGCATATTCGGTTTTAGAAGCTATTTTTGATCTGTAGTTTTATTTTGTTTTCTAACATATGTGAGTTTTAAGTTACTGATTATAGTTTCAAGTAATTCTTCCTCTTCTTTTGTAAGATTACCTTTTGTCTTTTCTTTGAGTATGTCAATAGAATCAATTGTATATTTAGCAAGTTCAAGGTTTGGCTCAACCTTATCCGTAATAGGATTTTTGACAATTCCAAGGTGTTGCGATGCTATAGTTGCAAGAAAAAGGACAAGCGATGCAAAAGAAGCTTCAGGCACTTTTTCCATTATAGCTCCTCTTCTCCAAGTAATGACCTAATTTTACACGGTTTTCCATTACTTATATAAAGCCTTGGCACCCTCTGGCAGATAGCAGTGGTTATCTCATAATTTATAGTTTCTGCAAGAGATGCAACATCATCTACGGTTATCTCTGTATCTCCGTCTTTTCCCATAAGAGTTACTTTATCACCTATCTCTACCTCAGGTATATTAGTTACATCAACCATAGTTAAATCCATACACACTCTTCCCACTATTTTTGCAATTTTACCTCTTATGATAACACTTCCATTATTTGATAATCGTCTCGGATACCCATCCCCATAGCCAACCCAAAGTGTAGCAATTTTTTCTCTCTTCTTTGTGACATATGTCCTTCCGTAAGATATAGGGGTTCCAGGCGGGACCCATTTCACTTGGCACACCCTTGTGTAAAGGCTGAGAATGGGTTCTACTTTAACTTCCTTTAGACACTCATCTGATGGATATAATCCATAAAGTAAGAGCCCCGGTCTTATCATATTAAAGTAAGAATCAGAAAAGTTGAGAATAGCAGCTGTTGACGCAGTATGAACTAATGGGATACTGACTCCTTTTTTAGTTAATTCAGAAATTACTGTTCTGAACCTCTTTATTTGCTCATAAGTAAATTCCCTGTCTCGCTTTTCTGGCTCAGAAAAATGAGTAAATATGCCATTGAGTTCAATATTCTTAAGTTCAAGTAATAGTGAAACAAAGGCTACAGCATCTTCACACTGAATTCCTGTTCTTCCCATACCAGTATCGATTTCAATGTGGACTTTGACTTTTTTATTTGCTTTTGTTGCTTCTTTAGCAAGTTCTCTTGCAAAATGATAATAAGTAATAGTTGGAATGAACCCTTCAGATACAATTTTTGGTATATTACTTACTGAAGTAGGTGAAAGTATCATTATAGGTAAACCAACAGCTTTTAGATCACAAGCCTCATCAATTGAGGCAACACCAAGCATATCAATACCCTCATCTTTCAATACCCTTGATACCTCCCTCGCTCCATGTCCGTAAGCGTCAGCCTTGACAACAGCTAAAATCTTTACTCCATGAACTTTCTTCTTTAAAGCTCTCACATTACTCCTAAGCTTATCCAAATCTACAACTGCCCAAATCCTATCATCCATAGTCCACTACGCCATTGCAAGCCCGCCACCGGAGGGGAAAGCAATATCTTCCTCTAATTGATACTTCAATCTGAATACCATTTTTAGAAATACTTATTAATTACATAAACAATATCACACTTTATTAAAATTGCAAGAACTTTTTGTATTTGTGCACGGACTTAACGGATTTAACAGACTCAACAGCATTTTGGCATTTGAGCTTTGAAATTTGGAATTTGAAATTTGGATTCCATTTGGCATTTTGGTATTTTGGACTTTTAAGCATTTTCATTATTCATTCTTTTTTCGACATTAGTCATTTCTGTCATTCACCATTCACTCTTATATTAACTCATTTGGAATACCATTAGGAGTAAAAGCAGTGAGTGGCTTAAGGCTCGCCTTCCTAAGCCTCTTTACTACATGTGGATATAGAAAAACATACTCTTCCTCAATTTTCAGCGATTTATGTATTTTCGTAAGTGTTGATTGTAGTTTTCTAACATTCTCTTTTAAGCTGAACGACATCATTACTGCTGGGTTGCACCTTATTCCAGATTCAGTTAAGTTCTTGAGAGCTTCAAGTTGTAAGTCAAACGCTTCAGGGATAGCGCCTGTTAGTATTGAGAACTCTTCATTATTAGTCCCCTTTAAAGAGACACGTACATGTAAATTCTTAAATTGCTTTAGGTTATTAGCAAAGTCTCTATCAATTAGAGTTCCATTCGTCTCAAGTATGAACAAATATTCTGTAGCCTCTATTAACTCAAGCAGCCTCAATAGGTGCTCTTTTGAAATAGTTGGCTCATTTCCACTTATTCTTAAAAGCCTATAGTTATGCTTCCTTGCACAAGATGTAAGCTTATAAAATACCTCTTCAGGAGTATAAAATCTGCCAATCTGATCAGGTTTATCTCTTGGCACATCACTCCAGCAAAATACACACCTAAGACTACAACCACAGCAGTCACCAGTTGATATTCCACCATACCATCTTCCAGGTCTTGGTATTCTGTAGTATTTTCTTGAATTACCCCTAACTACAAGAGGCTCAATTAACTTCGCCCTCTCAATAGGGTCATATAACTTTCTTTGCATTATAATCTCACAATTTTCATTTATTAATATACTATCCCAATCTTTATTAATTTATTATACCGCATTCTTATCACCTATGTCAAGCTACAGGAAGAATTGGAGTTCCCACATTTTTTGGTTTTTCTCTAAATATGGAGCGCAACAATTCTGCCGCTGTTCGCAGAATCCTGTGGACATGCAAAAACATAGTTTTTGCACAGAATTTATTACAGCTTCTCTATTTCAGCTGATGTACTTGGTGAGTAGATAACTTTTCCACAGGATACTGCGTATGAGTTAATACCGCTTATTGAGGATAAATAAGTAGGTAATAGTGGAGTGGTCGTATTTTATTAAGGCGTTTAGTTTAGCATCTTTTATTGTAACTTTACCATCACATCTTAAGTAACATAAGGTTTTGGTGTCAAGGACCCCAATTCCTACTTCATCAGCCACATAGTTTTGATAATACTTTAAACTTCAGCTTAGTCATTTGCCATAACTTAGTATTTATATGACGCTGGGGCATTAAACTCCTTATGTATACACTATCACCACGTCTCTGCAAGACTACGCCTTTAGCACCTGCCTTCATATCGTAGCCAAACATGAGCTTGGCTTGCTCACGTGTTAAAGAGAGTTTGCAAATTATTTCTATTGGAAAATCAACCCGCATCATATTTTGTAAAGCGAATTATTCAACAAAGCTCTTTTTACTTGACTATACCTATTGTAATAGCTCATAATATTAGTATGAGAATAACTGGCGGTGAAGTGGGGGGGAGGCGAATAAAAGTGCCAAGAGGGATACGACCTACACAAGACAAAGTGAGGACTGCCATTTTTAATATACTTGGTGATAGGATAAAAGATGTAAAATTTGTTGACTTATTCGCAGGTAGTGGGTCAGTAGGGATTGAAGCTATATCAAGAGGGGCAAGTGAAGTAATCTTTGTTGAGAAGTCAAGAAAAGTTGTTTCTGTACTTAATGAGAACTTGAAATCTTTAGGCTATATGGAGAAGTCAAAAGTAATAAATGGCGATGCTCTCAAAGTCAAGCTTAAAACTCCTGATATTATCTTTGCTGACCCGCCTTACGACATGGGCTTTGCTAAAAAAGTGATAGATTTATGGCTTATCTCTAAAAGGCTATTAATTTTAGAGCACTCAAAGCATGAAAAAGTGGATTTAGGAACTCATTATACATTTGGAGATACAGTGATAACTTTAATTGTAGGAGGTTAAGCATTTCTAAAATGGAGAACAAGAACTACATTATCGCAAAAACACCAAGGGATGAAATCACGAAAATTGACAGGAGAGTGGTGCTCGCAATGGCAGACTGTCCAATAATTCAAAGATTACTACGTTTAAAGGTTCAGTATTTAGTATCCGTTCTTCTTGCTAAAAATATTTTTTAAAATAGATTTGTTTTTCTTGACTTGTTGAATAAATATTTTTGGCGCATTTGATTTTCAACCTCTGACTTGGTTTTAGACAATTTTGACCTTGTCATTCTGACCCTGAGCGTAACGAAGGGGAAGAATCTCATAAATCGGTGTCAATCAAGGTGTTGCAAGTTTTGTAAAGCGAATTATTTAACAAAGCAAGTTTTTCTTGACTTTTATTTAGTTAATTATATAATAATTAAATTGTGTTTACTGGATTAATAGAAGATGTAGGCAATGTTGTCAGTATAATGGGTGCTGGTAGAGGTAAAACATTCAGAATACGTTCTTACTCCATTAATTTAGCAGTAGGTGATAGTATTGCAGTTAATGGTGTCTGTCTCACAGTCTGTAAAATAACTGGTAAGGATTTTGAAGTCTATGTGAGCCCAGAGACACTATTGGAAACCAATTTATTAGGACTTACCAGTGGAAGTAAAGTAAATTTAGAGCGTGCGTTATGTATTACTGATAGATTAGGTGGTCACATAGTTCAAGGTCATGTAGATGGTGTCTGTACTGTAGTGGGTCGTAAGGTATTTGGTAAAACAATCTTTTCTACTACACTCTTATCTATATCTCCACCTAAGGAACTCTTTCATTACATTGTCAATAAAGGTAGTATAGCTATAGATGGTGTAAGTTTAACAGTAAGAGAGATTAAAGACAATAGTTTCTCTGTAGCACTTGTCCCTTACACATTGAAGAATACAACTCTCGGTAACTTGAAGGTGGGTGATAAAGTTAACTTAGAAGTAGATATAATAGCCAAATATTTAAGATGGCAGAATTTAGTTCAGTAGAAGAAGTAATTGAGGATATAAAGAACGGTCGTGTAGTAATCTGTGTAGATGACGAGAACCGTGAAAATGAGGGTGATTTCATTTGTGCAGCAGAGAAAGTTACTCCTGATATAATAAACTTTATGGCTACCCATGGCCGAGGTATAATATGCTTACCAAGTATTCCAAATAGGTTACATGAACTTGGTTTAGATTTGATGGTAGATGATAACACTGCACTACATGGCACCTTATTTACTGTGTCAATAGATGCTAAGGAAGGGACCACAACAGGGACTTCAGCTTTAGATAGAGCTACCACGATAAAGAAATTTGTAGACCCTAAAGCCTCTGCGTCCGATTTTGCTCGCCCAGGTCATGTATTTCCTTTAAAGGCTCAACCTGAGGGTGTTTTAAGGAGAGCAGGCCATACAGAGGCGGCTGTAGATTTAGCTCGTCTCTCCGGTCTTTATCCAGCTGGTGTGTTATGTGAAATTTTAGACACTAATGGCGATATGGCACGCTTACCAAAGTTAATTGAAATTGCAAAAAAGTTTAACTTGCACATTGTAACAGTGGCGTCTTTAATCGATTATCGACGTAAACGTGAGAAACTTGTAAGAAGGATAGCTACTTCTTCTTTTCCAACTTCATATGGTGACTTTACTCTACATCTATACGAAAGTATATTAACAAATGAGCACCATATTGCGTTAGTTAAAGGTGAAGTTACAGGTAAGTCAAATGTTCTTGTCCGTGTTCATTCTCAATGTTTAACAGGTGATATATTCAGTTCCTTAAGGTGTGACTGTGGTGAGCAGTTACGGAAATCGCTGAAGTTAATTCAAAAAGAAGATTGTGGTGTATTTCTTTATATGCGGCAAGAAGGTAGGGGGATTGGATTAGCTCATAAGATAATGGCTTATGAACTTCAAGATAAAGGATTAGATACAGTAGATGCAAATGCAGCACTCGGCTTCCCACCCGATTTAAGAGATTACGGAATAGGAGCTCAAATTCTTGTTGACCTCGGCCTATCAAGTATCCGGATTTTAACTAATAATCCAAAGAAAATAGTTGGACTTGATGGCTATGGGTTAAAGATAACCGAACGCATTCCTATTGAGATTCCAGCAACTGATCTTAATCGCAAATACTTAGAGGTAAAGCGAAAAAAACTTGGTCATATTTTAAAACTGGAGGACAAATGAAAATTTACGAAGGCCATCTTTCTGGTGAAGGTAAAAATTTTGGTATTATAGTATCAAGATTTAATAGCTTTGTAACCGATAGATTACTTGAAGGTGCAATTGACTGTTTGACTCGTCATAATACCGACCCAGATGCAATAGAAGTTTTTAAAGTTCCAGGTGCATTTGAGATTCCGCAGACTTTAAGTATTCTTGTTCGTAATAATAGATTTGATGCCATTATCTGCTTAGCTGCAATAATAAGGGGTGAGACCCCTCACTTTGACTTCCTTGCACGTGATGTTTCGAGAGGTATAGCAAATATATCTATTGAATCTGGTATTCCAGTAGGTTTCGGTATAATAACGGCAGATACCAATGAGCAAGCAATTGATAGGGCGGGTGGTAAACGTGGTAACAAAGGCTTCTATGCTGCACTTTCAGTAATTGAGCAATTAGGACTTATTCAAAAAATACATGAAAAATCGAAGAAAGGCAAGAGAACTCGCCCTTGAAGCTCTTTACAGACACGAAATCGCACACGAAGCTCCTGAAGATATTTTAACTGATATTTTTTCTCGTACGCATGTACCTTCTTCAATAAAAAAATTTGCCCATGATATAGTACTTGAGACGACAAGTAGAATATGTGAACTTGACCAAATTATCAGCAGTGTCGCCAAAAACTGGAGACTTGATAGAATTGCCATTATAGAAAAAAATATATTAAGAGCCGCAATATGTGAGCTTTTATATTTTACAGATATACCACCAAAAGCATCTATAAATGAAGCAATAGAACTTGCAAAAAAATATTCTACTGCTGAGTCAGGTAAATTTGTCAATGGTATACTTGATAGAGTTATGAAAAATGTTATACGGAATAATAAGCGATATTCACTCAAATCTTGAAGCTCTATTAGTAGTTTCAAAGGAGCTAAAACGTAGGCAAATAAGGCATATAATCTGCTTAGGTGATATAGTTGGCTATGGTGCAAATCCAAATGAGTGCTGCGAAGTAATTGATGAACTCACAGACTTCGTCATTCTTGGCAATCATGATGCTGGCTCAATTGGGCTTACTGACTTATCTTATTTTAATGAGGGAGCTAAATCTGCTTGTATTTGGACAAGTAAAGTTCTAACCCAAAAAAATAGGGAGTGGCTTAAAAGTTTACCTATTACACTTAAAAATGAAGGTGACCTTATAGTTCATTCAGCTCCATCAAACCCTAAAGCTTGGAACTACATACTTTCAGAAGAGGATGCAGTTTACGAATTTAGCACTTTTGAAGAAAACATATGTTTTGTAGGTCATTCTCATGTCCCAATTACTTTTGTTAAAGAAGATTCTCAATATAGGACAATTCAAGATTATAGATTTAAACTTGTCCCTTCTTATCGGTATATAATAAATCCTGGTGGTGTCGGTCAACCAAGAGATGACGACCCACGTGCCTCATTTGCTATTTATGATAAAGACAAAAATGAGATCGAAATCATAAAGGTTCCTTACGATATAAAGAGTGCACAACAAAAAATAATCGCTGCAGGGCTTCCGAAGTGGCTGGCAGTCCGACTTGCATTGGGAAGATGAAAGTTTTAATAATATAAAGGGATGAGGAGATATTGGGCGTTCTTATTTGTTTTTATTCCTCTTAGTCTTTATGCACAAAAAGAGACTATGCGATGGTTTCATACTGGTAAGATAAATGTTTTAGTTGCGGTAATAATATTTTGTGGTCTCCTTTTATATTTCATTTTTTCAGCTAAGAAAGGTAAGGCTCTTTTTATTCGTAAAATTACAGGACTTGAAATTCTTGATGAAGCTGTTGGGCGTGCTACTGAGATGGGTAAACCTGTGCTTTATGTGCCAGGACTTACAGGGATGACTGATGTAGCTACAATTGCTTCAATGAATATACTTGGACAAGTAGCACGTAAGGCTGCAGAGTATGATACTCCTTTAATTGTACCTAACTATGACCCTATAGTGATGACAGTGGCGCAGGAGATGGTTAAGGAAGCTTACCTTTCAAAAGGTAGACCCGATGCCTATAAGAAAGAAAGTATATTCTTTTTAACAGATGCCCAGTTTGCTTACGCAGCTGGTGTAGGTGGTATAATGATGCGCGATAAGCCAGCAACTAATCTTTTCATGGGCATGTTCTTTGCTGAATCTTTAATTTTAGCTGAGACAGGGAGTATGACAGGTGCAGTTCAAATAGCTGGAACAGATGCAGTTGACCAGCTGCCATTTTTTGTCACTGCCTGTGATTATACGATTATGGGTGAAGAGTTATACGCAGCTTCGGCTTATTTATCAAGGGAGCCGTTATTGGTGGGTAGTATTAAAGGACAGGATTGGACCAAAGTTTTAATTTTAGGATTTATTATAGTAGGTCTCATATTCTCTTTACTGGGCAGTAATTTTATTATAAATTTATTTAATATCCCATAGGATGCGTAGACGTGTTCCATTAACAATATGTCTCATTGGCGGAATTGGGATGATGATTCAGTTCTTTATCCCGCATCCTGCATCACAAAAGTTATATGAAGAAGTTATTCGTTGGGTTATAATAATTGGTGCATTTTCTCTTGTACTTGGGATCCAGTCTCTTTTTTCAGTTCATTATGATAAGATACAGCACCACCGCCCTGGGTGGGGCTATTCTATTGTAACTCTCACTTCAATGGCTATAGTTGCAATTATAGGACTATTTTGGGGAGTAGGTGAGGATTCATTATTTATGCAAATTTATAGACACATAATGGTACCTCTACAGGCAACTATGTTTTCATTACTTGCTTTCTTTATGGCATCAGCTTCATTTCGTGCATTTAAGGCAAGAACAATACCAGCTACTCTTTTACTTATAACTGCCCTTATTGTTATGTTTGGTCGTGTTCCAATAGGGGCTATTGTATTTCCAAGACTACCAGATATTGTTGAGTGGATTCTTGTTTATCCTAATATGGCAGCACAGCGTGGCATTTTATTAGGTGTAGGGTTAGGGATGATGGCTACTTCACTTAAGATAATGCTCGGGATAGAACGCGGATGGTTGGGTGGCTAAATAATGGTGTCAAGTCTGATTTTTTCTTGACAGCAGAATTTTTTGTGATAAAATATACGAACAATGGGGAGACCTTTACGTATTGCGGTTGAGGGATTGCCTTATCATGTGGTTAACCGAGGGAATGGGCGTCAAGCTGTCTTTTTAGATGATGAGGATTTTGAAAAATATGTGGAGCTTTTAAGAAGATATAAAAAGGAATATTGCTTTGAGCTTTATCACTGGGTTCTTATGAATAATCATTTCCATCTGCTTTTAGAAACAACTAATAAGGGCTCAGTGTCAAAAATTATGCAAGGAATTACTTTAGCTCATACGAGGTATTTTAATCATAAGTATAAAAGTGTTGGACATGTTTGGCAAGGAAGGTTTAAGAGTCCAATTATTGAGAAGGATAGTTATCTACTGGAATGTGCCAGATATGTTGAACTTAATCCAGTAAGAGTGGGATTAGTCAAAGACCCTGGCGACTACAAGTATAGTAGCTACCGATTTTATAGCTTAGGGGAAACAGATGGTTTAACAGATGAAGACCCACTTTATAAAACATTTGGTAAAGATTCAGACACCAGACACGAAAGGTATTGTGAATTTGTGAATGAAGGTCTCCGTGACGAGGTTCTATCAAAGATTCGTGGCTCACTATCACGAGGCGATGTTCTTGGCACAACAGATTTTGTTGAAAAATTTAGAGATAAACTAGGTCTCCCATTGAAGAGGAGACCCCGTGGTCGTCCAAGAAAACAAAAATGAGACCTGACACCAATTGCCCACCAATTGCCACCCATATTTGACTTCTTGAGAATTTAGAGCTAAAATTAAAATGAAGAAATAAAATATTGTGGTTGATAGAAAAAATATAGGAGTCAAGGAGAGAGGCAGAACCATAAATATGGGCTCTGTCCCTCACACTTAATGTCCCTCACACTTAGGATGACCAGAGAGATGGAATAAAAATAGTTGACTTCTCATGAAATTGGATGTAATATATAAAATAAGATTATGTATAAAAAGTCTCAACATAAGTCTATAAAATATAAGAACTTAGGGAGAACTGACACCATTATCTTGAGATTTGTTATTGGATTACTATTAACAGGCATAATTTTGAGTGCAAGTTGCCGAAAAAAAGGTAATCAGTTCTAATGGAGAATACGGCACATGGGAGATACAACTAATTGGTACCACGGGTTTTTTGAATGGGGTCGATTTTATTGACGAAAATAATGGTTGGGCAGTAGGAAGTCTTGGGACGATTCTTTATACGACTGATGGAGGCTCAAGTTGGCTATATCAGTCAAGTGAAGCAAGTACCTGCCTTAACGATGTTGATTTTGTGGACACTGTTACTGGTTGGGTTGTAGGACGTGAAGGAACCATCTTATATACTGAAGATGGAGGACTAAATTGGAAGGCTCAAGAAAGTGGTACCGAACTTAGTTTAATTAATGTTTGCTTTGTTGACAAAAATAACGGTTGGGTAATTGGAGGAGCTTCTGACCCTTGCCTTTCAGTTGGTGTAATTCTTCATACCAATAATGGTGGTCAGAATTGGCAATCTCAGGTGAGTGGAACAGAAGAATCTCTTGAAAGTATAGTCTTTACCAATCGGTATAACGGCTGGATAGTTGGCAGTAAAATGACTGGTGGAAGTGATTATCATCGTCTCACAATTTTACATACAGTTAATAGTGGAGCATATTGGAATATGCAAGAAGTTGATGTTGGGACAATATGGACTTGTTTGACGGATGTTGACTTTGTTACCGCATCCCACGGCTATGCAGTAGGATATTCTCCATTTATTATTCTTCACTACCACGAGCCATAAAAGGGGGTCAAAATGAAAAGTTAATTCCAGTAAAAGAAAATAATAGTGTCTAAAAATAATGGTGTCAAGTCTGATTTTTTTCTTAAAAGATTTACAATGCGGCTGGTAGGTTAGTGGAGACACTGGTTAATGGAGAGACTGAGCCTGGCTATTATAGAGTGAAGTGGGATGCCAAAGGCTTTCCGGCTGGCATCTATTTTGCAAAGTTTGTATCAGGTAATTATACAAAGATACAGAAACTCATTCTGATGCGCTAAATTTTAATTGTTACAGGAAAGCCTATCCACAGGTAATGAGACTTTTTAAAAATCATGGCACGAGATTTGACAGTGCCACTGGTTAGGTGGAGGCTAAATTGGGTATTTTAAATAAGTTAATGTTATTGGAACGTAAGTATATATTCATTATAGTAGCTTTATGTGTGATAATTCCTCTCCTTATTTATTTAGGCCTACCAATAGGTGTAACTAAGCCAGCTCTTGACTTATACAATGAAGTTGACTGTATTTCACCAGATGGTGACCCACTCCTTATTTCTTTTGACTTTGACCCATCTACTCAGCCTGAGCTTTATCCTATGGGCTTAGCTATACTTCGTCATTGTTTTGCTAAGAATATAAGGGTTATACTTATGTCGTTATATGTTCAGGGTGCAGGTTTAGCTGCTATGGCAATTGAAGATGTAAGGAAAGAGTTTACAGATAAAAAATCAGGTGTTGATTACACTTTTTTAGGTTATCAACCTGGTGCAAGTATGGTAGTCTTGGGAATAGGTGAGGACATCCATAAGATATTTCCACGTGATTACTATGGTGTAGATATTGATTCACTTCCAATGATGCAAACAGTTAAG
Organism: bacterium; assembly: GCA_030018315.1. NCBI lineage: Bacteria > bacterium. The sequence continues at coordinate 40,106 of JASEGA010000014.1, forward strand.
AACTACAATGATATTCCATTTGTTGTATTCCTTACAGGAGCCGGTACCCCATGGATTGTCTATGCAAATACCAGGTATCACCAAAAGGTAGGTGGTGGTGTCACTGCTGTAATGGCATCAAGTTTCTACCCATATCTTCAGACTGGTCAGCTTACAGGGATGCTTGGCGGTTTGAAAGGGGCAGCTGAATACGAGGAGCTTTTAGCGCGTAATAATCTATCAAATGCACGCCGTATAGCTACAATTGGGATGGATGCACAGTCCATAGTTCATATAATGATGATTGTATTCATTATATTTGGTAATGTAGCATATTTCATAGTTAGGAAAGGTAGGCGGAAATGAGTCATAATCCATGGGTGTGGATAGCGGCACTTCTTACATTTTGTATCTTTTCTTTCTTATACAAAGATAACCCATTTTATAAATTTGCAGAGCATATTTTTATAGGTGTATCATTAGGTTATTTAATTGCTATAGTATGGCATTTAGTGGTGATACCACGTATTTGGGACCCGCTACAAAAAGGAATTTATATAACAATAATTCCAATGTGTTTGGGTGTATTAATGTTTTCAAGATTTTCACGTCGCTGGGCTTGGCTTTCACGGTGGCCGATTGCATTTGTTTTAGGTACTGGTAGTGGAATAGCACTACCACTTGTAATGCAAACTTATATATTTAGACAACTTCAAGGCACAATGGTAATTTCAACGACAAATTTGTGGCTCACTATTAGCGCTGTAATTATAATTATTGGAGTGATTTCTACACTACTGTATTTCTATTTTTCCGTAGAACATAAAGGTCCTTTGGGAGCAGTAGCAAATGTAGGCATGTGGTTTATAATGATTGCTTTTGGTGCTTCATTTGGATACACGGTGATGGCACGTGTTTCCCTCTTAATTGGTAGACTACAATTTTTGATGTACGATTGGTTAGGTGTAATAAAGTGAATTTGTTTTATAGCCCCCTGTAATCACAATAAATAATATGGAGTGCAACAACGGTGTTGTTGCAAATTATAATAATTGTATTGACAAATAGTAAGGTAGAAAGTATAATAAAATAAATGCAGCTTACAGAGAGAGATATTTTATCCGGTCTGAACCCAAAGCAGTTAGAAGCTGTGACCTTTGGTGAGGGCCCCTTACTTATCATAGCAGGAGCCGGCACAGGTAAGACAAAGGTAATCACTCATCGTATTGCGTGGCTAATTGTGAGTAAGCGTGCTAGACCTGAGGAGATATTAGGACTCACTTTTACCGATAAGGCGGCAGATGAGATGGAAGAGCGTGTCGATGTCTTAGTCCCGTATGGCTACATTCCCGTCCAAATAAGTACATTCCATTCATTTGGACAGCGTATTTTAAGGGAGTATGCTTTTGAACTCGGAATATCGCCTAACTTTAAAGTACTCACAACTCCGGAGCTACTTGTTTTTTTAAAAGAACATCTTTGGGAGCTCCCACTTGAGCATTTTCGGCCACTCTCATATCCGACAAAATACTTGGAGTCGCTACTTGCTGTGATATCACGTGCTAAAGATGAGGATGTAACTTCAGAAGAATACTTTAACTATGCAACTGATAGGGTAGCTAAATCAAATTCTGCTGAAGATAAGGATGAAGCCATTAAGCAACTTGAGGTTGCTAAATGTTACCAGAAATATGAGGAGCTACTTACCACTGCTGGTTATCTTGATATTCCAAGTTTGATAACTTTACCTCTTAAACTTTTAAGAACCAGTCCCAGTAGCCTTAAGAAGTTACAAGCTCGTTTTAAATATATCTTAGTAGACGAATTCCAGGACACTAATTATGCACAGTTTCAATTACTACAGCTTTTAGCTGCCCCTCATCGTAATATCACAGTAGTGGGTGATGATGACCAATCAATTTACAAGTTTCGTGGTGCATGTCTAGCAAACATTTTATCATTCCGTGATATCTACCCTGATGCTTATGAGATTGTCCTTACACAGAATTACCGTAGTACACAGTCAATTCTTTCTACTGCACATCGTTTAATTTCTTTTAATAACCCAAATAGATTAGAAATAATATCAAAAGTTGATAAATCAATTGTAGGAATAAAACCAATTGGGACAAAAGTTTCTTATTTTCATTATGATACTATCTCAAACGAAGCCGATTCAGTAGCAGGTATAATAGAAGATAAAGTAAAGCATGGCTTCAAATATAGTGATTTTGCTATCCTTGTACGTACAAACCAAACAGCAATCCCATTCTTGGCTTCACTGAATCTACATGGTATTCCATATCGGTTTTCTGGTAATCAAGGTCTTTATGATAGGGAGGAGATAAAGATTCTCATTTCACTACTTAATGTATTAAGTAATGTAGGAGATGACCAATCTATTTATCATCTTTTAATCTCTCCTGTGTATAACTTGAATCCAATAGAACTTTCCAAGTGCTTTGGGGTAGCTCGTCGTAATAACAGGTCTTTATATGAAGGATTAACTGACTTAATAGATAAATCTAAGCAACGCAGTAGGGGAGAGGCTGGAGTTCCATATAATAGTGAAATAGATATATCTACAGCGAGTAAGTCTATAATTGAAATGTTTCTTAAGGAGATTGCACACCTCAGTCATTTAGCTACTACTCAATCTACTGGTAAAGTGCTTTACGAGTTTCTAACTAATAGCAGTTGGTTTAAATCTCTTGTCTCTAATCCTTCAATAGAGAATGAGATTACGATAAAGAATATAGCGCATTTTTTACGTATTATAGAGAATGTGGGTAGTCTCATTCGGACAGATAGAGTTCCTTTTGTAGCTGCACACATTGAGAGTTTACGTGACCTCGGTGATAACCCTCCTGTAGCAGAGGCTGATTTTGATATTGATGCAGTTAATGTAATGACAGTCCATAAGGCGAAAGGACTTGAATTCAGAGTTGTATTCCTAACTTCACTTGTTTCAGATATCTTTCCGCACCGCGAAATGCCAAAGCTTGCAGAGCTACCTCTTGTTTTAGTGAAGGAACAAATTCCAGATATACCAGATTCTGAGGTTCATGAGCAAGAAGAGAGACGTCTTTTTTATGTTGGGATGACTCGGGCAAAGGATGAGCTAATTTTGACTTCATCTCGTGATTATGGAGGTAGACGTGCTAAACGGGTTTCACAATTTGTTATAGAAGCTATGGATTTACAGAAGACTGAAATTGTAGCTGAGAAGGAAATGGATTTAGAGAAGATAGCTCATTTTGGTAGAGTTACTGAACCTAAATTAGAAAAGATAGATAGAGCTGCCATTCTTGAGTTATCAAGCACAGGCATAGATGATTGGCTTACATGCCCTCGTAAGTATTGGTATATTCATTACTTAAAGGTGCCTACCCCTAAGCATCACACAATAGTATATGGGGTTGCTGTTCATAAGGCGATTGAGTTCTACTTAAGTTCAAAAAAATTAGGTAAGCAAACTACTCCACATGAAGTTATCCGTGTATTTAAAGATTCATGGGTAAGTGAAGGGTTTGTTTCAAGAAAGCATGAGGAAGATAGATTTAAGAAAGGTGAGGAAGTAATAAGCAAGTTTTTTATTGAAGAAGAGAAAAATGGTGTTATTCCCACATTTGTTGAAGAAGAATTCTCTTTTTTACTTGATGATGTACGGGTCATAGGGAAATGGGATAGGGTAAATGATGATGTAATTATAGATTATAAGACAGGCGATGTATTTACTAAATCAAAGGCTAATAAAAGGGCACGTGACAGTGTCCAGCTACCAATTTATGGGCTTGCATATTTGGAGCGGTTTGGTAAGCTACCAAGTAGAATAGAGTTACATTTTGTTGATACCGGAGTAGTAGGTGAATTAAAGAATGTTTCTGAAAAGATAAAAAAGGTAAAGCAGATTATTAATGATGTAGCCCATAGGATAAGGGCACGCGACTTTTTGCCTAATCCTACTTATCGGGCATGTGAGTTTTGCACCTGTCGAATGCTATGCTCTTATATTCCATAATTTTCGTACTCTACATCCACAATCCAGATTTATGGACATACTTTGGTGATTTTAGGTTTGTAAATTCAATTATTTGTGACAATAGGTTTGTTTATGTAGCAAGTGACTATGGAATAACAAGATTTGATAAATTAACTTCATCGTGGACGCCACCTAAAAGTAGGACTCCGTTTCCTAATAATGTTAAGTTAATTGCACAGGACCCCTTCACTAATGAGATATGGTTTGTCATCCCTGAAGCTTTGGGCAGATACAACACAATTTTTGAAGATTACAGGCTTATAGAGTTTCCAGAAGGCTATACTACACCATGTTCTATTGCAATTTCAAAAGATTATGTATATTTATCCGCCTCAGGCGGATTGCATCAGTATTTAAGACTTGATAAGCTAACAAAATCGTGGACTAATATAGAATCTTTACCACAAGAATTAGAGTGGTTCCCTGAGGTATCACCATATCAATATCCGTGGCTCGCTCCTTACTATGTATTAGATAAATTTTTAAGCAGATACGATATGACATGCGCTGCTACTGATGGACGATGGGTTTGGGTTGGTACAGCTGGGGATGGGCTTTATAAATATGATGCTACAACTTACATGCCAGAACACTATTTATTAGGAGTTCCGGCTCGCAACTTGACAAGTCTATGGGGAGATGGAGAGGATATTTGGATTGGTACAGAGCAAGGCGTGATAAGATACAACCATATTACCAATTTGTACACTTATTACTCTCCATCCGTCCCGGACTTATGCATAAGTGCGGGATTGCCTACAAATGTGACTTCAATTATCGGTAATGATAAAAGTGTATGGGTAGGCACTTTAGCTGGACTTTATCAATTTGATAAACATTCCGGTAATTGGCATGCTTTCACAAAATTTGGTGTAGGAGCAATTCATGAATTGCCCCTACCAAAAGTGACTTCCTTAACATTGAATAAAGAAACTATCTGGATAGGTACAGAAGATGGGTTGTCAAAGTTTGAAAATGGTGTTATTAAAGAAATATTTAAGGGGCTACCTGTAAATGACATTAAATTAGATTCACACGATTCTCTATGGATTGCTACTTCAAAAGGTGTATTTTGTAAAAGTGGAAGTAGCTGGAGTCAATTTGACGACCCAGATAAAATCATGCCACACGGTGTATATAAGATTTTATTTCATGACAATGTTATCTATTTTGGCTCAAAGCAAGGCATTTTAGTTTATGAAAATGGGGTGTGGCAAAGGTTCACTTATCCAGTATATCTCCCTGGTGAACAGATTTTGTCAATGGTAGCCGACTCTGTTAATGGTATTTCAGAACTTTGGATAGGTACTGATTCAGGTGTTGCGGTATGGGACAAGAGTCATAACTTATGGGAAAGATACACACAAGAGAATTCTCCTATAAAAGGAGAAGTTTACTCCATATTTTTAGGGCACGAGTATATATATTTTGGGACTGGTGTTGGGCTAGTAGGGCTAAAGAAAGAATGAACTGCCGAAGGTGGGATTTGAACCCACACTCCCTTATGGGAATGGCGCCCTGAACGCCACGTGTCTACCAATTACACCACTTCGGCTTTTAATATATTATAATCTAAAAGATACATGTTTGTCAACTTTAATTTTGCATTTTTAATTTTATTGATTGGTTGTGCTCCAGTGTATAAAATACCAGTTGAAAGACATAAAATACCGAGTAAAAAACAAAGAATTCCATTAATTAGAGTAGCTCTCGGTGAACAGAGTAATATTGAGATTAGAGGGAGTAAACTTTTTATCTTGCCTGGCGGCAGACAGGTAAAGTCTGACAAAAAAGTATCAGGTGGTCTCTATTTCAAGGCGATGATAGTTAGTCAGGATAGCGACTCTGTATTTATTGATGCGACCCCAATAATTGGATTAGATTGGCCAGTCAAGATTACATCAAATAATGATGCAATAGAATTTAATAGTAGAACTTACAGAGGCGAGTTTACCATATATAAAAAGGGTAATAAGTTTCTTGTAGTAAATAAACTTAACATTGAGGATTACTTGAGGAGCGTAGTCCCTTGTGAGCTATGGACTAATAATTTAGAAGCCCTTAAAGCACAAGCAGTAGCTAGCCGTACCTATGCACTTTACTCTATTAAAGATACTGAAGAATACGATTTAGAAGCAACTGTTCAAGATCAAGTGTATAAGGGAAGGAATAGTGAAAATGAGGTTGCTACTCGGGCTGTAAATGAAACATATGGTATTGTGTGTACTTATAATGGTGAAATTATTCAATCAAATTATTCATCTACCTGTGGTGGTAGGACTGCTGATGGTGGATTACCATACTTAACAAGTATCTCGTGTCCATTCTGTGAAAATTCACCTCATTACAAATGGGAAGTCAGTTATCCAGAATCTAAGTTTTTAGAACTAATTACACCATCCTCTGTCATTCTGAGCAAAGCGAAGAATGTCATAAAGAGTGTAAGAGTTAAGAAACGGGACTCTTCCGGGAGGGTAGAACTCTTAGAAATTATCACTGATAAAGGAAACTACACTATAAAAGGAAGAGATGTAAGGACTATTCTTGGACTGAAGAGTACATTTCTTGATGTAAATCTTAAGGGTAATAAGATAGTAATAAATGGTAGAGGTCAGGGTCATGGTATCGGGATGTGTCAATGGGGTATCTTAGGGATGGCAAACAAAGGATTTGGATATGAGAGTATGCTTAGGTATTATTATAAAGATGTAGAAATTAAAAAAATTTACTAATAATGCACATTATCTTGTTCTTTTTACTCACTATTGAAGGGTTTAAAGTAAAACATATAGAGTTTTATGGTAATCGTAGCTTTTCGGATAAGAAGTTGAAAGAAATTGTACATACTCGTGAAGGGAAACTTTACGACGAATTTCAATCTGCTTTAGACGAGAAGCGGCTTGTTAGTTTTTACAGAAATAGGGGCTTTAAAGAGGCAAAAGTGACTGAGTGGAAAAAAAATATAATCAACTTTGAAAAAAGGTTAATAGAATGTAAAGTATATATTGAAGAAGGACAGCGTAGTTACATAAGTGGGATTAAATTTGAAGGTAATAGGACAATTTTAGAAGCTCAGTTAAGTGACATTGTTAAGTTGAAATCAGGTGACCCATTAGATGAGGAACGTATTTTTATCGCAAAATATGCGTTAACTTCCCTATACGCTGATATAGGATATGCTTACACAGAAGTAGAACATAAACTTATTCCTATTTCTACATATGAAGATACAGTTTGTTTTCAAATTAATGAACATAAGGAAGTTAGATTTGGTAATATAAGAATAATTGGTAATAAAGGGGTCAGAGATGAAATAATTATGCGAGAAATTATTTTTGAAAAAGGAGCACTTTATTCACCCAAGAAATTATATGAATCTCAAGTCCGTATTTATGGAACTGACCTTTTTGAATCTGTTAAGTTTGAACTTCAAGGAATAGAAGCTAATAGAGATACAATTGATGTTATATTTTGGGTAAAAGAAAAGTTGCCTAAATGGACAGCATTTGGTGTAGGTTATGGGTCTCCTAATCGGACATGGTTAAATATAGGGTGGGGACATGACAATTTGTGGGGTAATGGGCAAAGATTGGAAGCGCAATCTAAATACGAGCTTGATCCATTTGAATTAAACAAGTTACAAAAATTAGATGTTAACATTGCATATCTTGAACCTTATTTCTTAAATACTTCTGTTAAAGCACAACTTAAGCCTTTTTATAAATTTTACAAGGTAGGTAAAAACACAAGTTATGAGCTTAGCTATATGGGAATAGAGGGCAGATTAGGTAAGTATATTGGTAAATTTTGTCAATCATTTATTAGTTACAATTATGAAATTGTGCGTGAAGAGGGAAGTGTTCCAAAAGAGGCAAGGGGCGAAATTGTAAACTCAGTCCTGTTTTCTGTAGCATGGGATACACGTGATAATATATTTTATCCAATGAATGGTTATATAAGTGCCTTTTCGTATGAGTACGCAGGTAGAGTGTTAGGTGGAGCCTATAAGTTTAGCAAGTTTACATACGATTTCTCACTTTATAGTCAATTTTTGAAGTCAGTAATAGGAACAAGACTGAAATTTGGTGGTATAGTGGGTGAGACACCACTTGAGCGTAGATTTATTTTGGGTGGTGCAAATACAGTAAGAGGATATACAGATATGTTATATACACCTGAGTGGAAAAATTGGATAGGAGTGGCTAATTTGGAGCTTAGAATACCGACATTTAAAAAATTTGAGCTTGCATATTTTATAGATGTAGGTAATGTGTGGACAAAGAAGGAAGATATAAGAATACAGGGACTAAAGATAGGTGCAGGATTTGGAGTGAGGTATCATACCCCAATAGGACCTGTAAGAATTGATTATGGACATAAGATTGTGGAAGCAAAACAAGATAAAGGTAGATTATACTTAGCTATTGGATATATGTTTTAATTTTTGGAGTGCAACAACGATGTTGTTGCATGCAAAATCACCGATTTTGCACTCCATATTAAAAATTACAGCTGGATTTGGGATATGAGACTTGTAATAAAGATTGTTATCTTACCTATACTGATAGGTGTTTTCTTTATCCTTGTAAAGAAAGGCTTCATCTTCGAGCGTATAAGACATACAATTATACGCAAATCTTATTATAAGGTGGAAATTGAAAAAATAGATGGCAATATATTTACTTGCATTAATTTAAAAGGGGTTAGATATGGGGAAGTTTTTGATGTACCAAATATTTCAATATCCTATACACCGTGGTCTATTATTAGAAGGAAAATAAAAAGGATTGATATACAGGCACCAATTTTGAAACTCACTGCTACAGGAGAGGGCGGTAGTATTGGTTTGCCTTTTAATATAGACTGCTTTACTTTAAAAGATGGTAAAGTATTAAATGTTCCATATATCAAAACTATTGAATCTTTTACAGTTGAGGGCTCATTGAAAAAAAGTAAAATAAACCAAATCATACGTATCACAGATGGTGGAGGTAATTTTGAGGTTCACAATAAAGTAGTTCAGATAAAAAAGATTGAGAGTGTTGTTTCTCTCTCTGATAGTATTGTTTCAATAGATACCTTTTCAATAAGGACTAAGGATTCAGAAATTAGATTATATGGAAGGAGTATTGCAGAGTCTATAGATATTAGGGCTTTTATTACAAAACTTGATGTAGAAGAAATTGCTGAAGAGGTAAAAGGAGAAGTGACTGCAGAGCTTCATATAATGAAGGATAAAAATGGCGTCATAGTGAGAGGTAATGTTTACCTTAAAAAAGGAAAATATAAGGAAAGATTTATTGGAGAACTTGAAACTGATTTAACTATGGTAAATAAAGAATTGGAGATGAAAATAAGAACGTGGAGTATAGGTGAAACAAGGGTAAATGGTAATATTTACATTGACTTTAAAACAGCTCCATTCTCCTATACTGCTGTACTCAACGGTGAAGACATTGATTTAGTAAAACTGTATCCTACTTTAGCTGGGTTACCAGCCAGCTTGGATGGTGAAGTAAAGATTCAAGGTAAAGGTGAAGAATTTTGGTCTAATGTTAGATTATATGGCACTATAAGAGATACAAAATTAGAATCAATTGAAACACAATTTAGGCGCACTAAAACAGGAATTGAAATTATTTCACTTAAAGGAATACAAGCTGGTGGTAAAATTATAGCTAATGGAAATATTGGACAGGACAGTGTTAGGGTTTCACTTTCAGGTAAAGGAATAGAGGTGGCGATATTTTTGCCCAAAATGGTAGGAAAATCAAATTTTGATTTCATAGTAGAAGGGTTAATCAAAAATCCTGGTATATTTGGCACATTTTACATAAAAGATTTTGAGACCGGCATAATAAAGAGTGATTATTTATCAGGTAATTTGAGACTTACAAACTTGATTTACCCTGAAGGGGAGGTAGAACTTGATATTGTAAATTTAAATTTATATAAAAATAAATTTGAGACCTGTAAAGCAACATTTACTGCAACCAAAAGATATGCAAATTATGAGATTGTAGCTCATGGTGAATCCATGGATTTCAAGCTTAAAGGGGATGGAGAAAAAGAAAAGTTTGTAATTCGTAATTTATCATTTTATTCACCAAAACTGCAAGTTTCAAATTTAGGTAATATTGAGCTTAAATTTAGTCCTAGAGAGACCTACATTGAAGATTGTGATTTGTTAATAAATGACTCTTTAGTTCAAATAAAGGGGGTAGTAGCAAAAGATAAACTTGACCTTGTAATGGGGGGTAAAAATTTAAATCTTAACAGTATCTCGGATACTTTAAGTGGAACTGCCAATTTTACCTGTAATATCACCGGAATACCTCAAAACCCTATAATTAATTTAGCTTCTGAGATAACTAATTTTTCATATAAAACTATACAAGCTGATAGAGTCATACTATCAGCACTATACCAAGACAAATCCCTTCACATAGAAAAAGGAGAATTTATAAAAGGAGAAGAGAAAGCTAAAATTTCAGGTATTATCCCAATTACATTCCCAATTCAATTTTTAGATAAACCTATGGATATAGATTTAACATTATCAAAATTTGGTGAAGAGCTCTTCTATCCGTATCGTAATTTTGCAGAATTAAAAGAAGGTGAAACAAATGGGAAGCTAAAAATTAAAGGAACACTCAAACACCCAGATTTATACGGAAAATTAAATATGGCGGGTAAAGCTATAGATGCGAGATTCATTGGGACTACACTGGACTTGCCGAGAGCAGAATTGGAGTTTGAAAAAGATAAGATAAATATAAGCTCATTTAATGCCAAGACTCCAAATGGGTTCCTTAATCTAAAAGGTAATATCTTACTTCCAGACCAATTAGACCTTAAAGTAAAGGCGCAAAATATTACAATAAAATCTATTGAAGATGTAGATGCAGATGTGACAGCAGATTTTGATATAAATGGGACTGTTAGAAATCCTATACTGCAAGGTAATGTTAAAATAGAAGAGGCTGTTGTTACTATGCCATTTGAAAAACCGAAAACAGTTAATTTACAGTATCCAATAGATTATGACTTGACAATAAGTTTTCCCGGTAAATTATGGATTAGAAATGCTGAAGCTGATGCAGAAGTTAGTGGTGAAGTTAAAGTTAGAAAAAAAGGAAACGAGTTCTTCCTATCAGGAGATATGGCAGTTAAAGAAGGTTATTACTATTACCTTGAAAGACCATTTAAGATTGAAAAAGGTGAAATTAAGTTCATAAATTCACCTGAACTTAATCCAAAACTGGAGTTAGCTTCGTCAACTACAGTTAATTATACAATATTAAAAGATACAATTTCAGTTGATACTTCATGTATAGTAAAACTTAATGTAGGCGGCACTTTACGGGAGCCAAAATTTGATATCTCAGCCATACCACCAATGCCGCTCCAGGACATAATGAGTTTATTATCTCTTAATATGACACTGGATGACTTCTTAAAATTAGGAAAGACTGAATACCCACAAACTGTCGGTCTTAAGGCGGTATCTTACTACCTATTACGAAAAACTGACTTTTTAAACGATTTAAAGTCTCAAATAGGGGTAGACGCCCTAAGACTGGAGACAGAATTATTTGGAAAGGAAAGAAAAGCAAGATTTAATGTTGGTAAATATGTCTCAAGAGACCTCTATGTGAGTTGGGTACAAGATATATTTTCTACTTCAAAGTATGAACTAAAAGCAGAGTATAGCCCATGGAAATATGGAGCATTGATAGGGAGGAGGACAGAAGAGGGTGAATTCAAGACAGGGGTTGAGTTCAAATTCAGATACTAGTAAATGCCCTTTGTTAAATCTTATGTAAAAATTGTGCCTATTTACTTACTCTGTCTCAACCCCGTTTCCATTCAGAACGAGGTCAATTATGCTTAACTTCATAAGTTATAATGAGTTAGACATAATTTTACACACACTTTTAATAAAGCTCGTTGTTGAGTGGGGTAGTTTTGGGTCTCCTGACACAGATTTTTCGTCTCAAATGTAGGGATTCCTCTATTGTCATTGCGAGGAGCAAAGCGACGAAGCAATCTTGTCTCTAAATATTCTCTTTTTATACAACAAAATAATCCACAGAGCGAATGGAATTACTGCCATAATGAGGTCAATAGTGTTCAGGATTGGAGTTGGTATACTTAAGTGACGAGAAAATGCATAGCTGAACGGGATGACTATTCTGATGAAGTGCAATATGAAAAGTATGAATAACCCTATAAAAACTACCTTCAATCTTTCTATTCTTTTAAGGCCATGTACTGCTAAAACCAATGCCATAAAAGGTACTATGTTAAATGCTATTGATTGTACTCCATGCATTGTTACTTCTTCCCCCCTGTAGCTAAAGATTATTTCTTTAGGAAGATTTAGTGCATGGTCAAGTCTGAGACCTGCACTACTTATCTTAAATCCTATTAGCCTGAGAAAACTGCCACTTATTTGGACTAAGAACCTTATATAATACTTAAGTGCCATAAACCAGACAAATAGGGTAATTGAAGAATAAAACAAGAATTTACCTATAAATAGGAAAATACCTTCCCTAATCTTCTTCTTTGTAATGTAGTTTATCCACCATATCCACATAGCTATTCCAAAGATAATAAAGAATGCCGGCCATAGGTAGTGGTGTACAATATCAAATGCTTTTGGTCCAATCAGCTGCGCCCATGCTAATAGACCAAGCCGAATAATATTCACTGCATAAAGGATAGTAGTCCCTAATATAAGACCTATTCCTTTATTTCTAAGAGTAGTTGGGTATGCCAGAACACTTGCAAAATATACTACAAGACAAAGTAGATTTGTACATACAGGCCCTATATTTAGAGAGGTTCCGGTATATGTTACAATATTTTCACTTACCTTAGCATCTATTCTAACCAATTGTAACACTGACCCAAAAGCTCTTGCAGTTGTGGCTGCATAGAACATTAGAGCACGGCTATCCCCATACAAGCAGTATAAGTAGTAGAGTGGGACTAAAATAATAAAAAAAAGGAGACAAAATTTAAATGTCTCCTTCTCTTTTAATATTTTCTCTTTGATACGGAGTGTAATATTATGTAAAGGATGAGCAAGCATAATTGGTGTCAGTAGGCTATCCCTATATTTTTATTCTTAGGAATATATATAATACAGCGCATCTCGTTTCCTAAAATATATCTTTTAACCTTTTATATGTGCGTTTATTACGCTTTATAGCTCTACCCACTACAATTAATTAGTTAAAATATAGGTCAAAATATTGAAATTGGCAAGTAATTTTTTGCTTTTAGGATACTCCTATAGACTTGTTTGCTCCAGAGTTTATCCACAAGTGACGAAGTAGTATTTACTTGGGAGTGTAAGTCAATAAGTAGAGTTTTATTACATAAGAAAAATTTATTTCAGATTGCCAAATGGTTACTGTTACTTCTACATTATGCTAATGCCTTTCTCTTCCTTAAGTAGATTATAGTCACGAAGCAAATTAAAACTACAAATAAGATAAATGCTGGAGCATGAGGAAAGAATGGAACAAGAGCACTCGTAAATGCGACAGAATCGTATGCAGTTGTTCTAATAGAGTCGCCATTTAGGTAATATACATAGGCTACATGAGCATAACTGCTCGCTACACCATGAAATACATGCACACTGTCATCTGAGTTAGCACTGTCAACTGGTGTACCTGCCCTATTTAACTTAAAGAAATAGTCTGACTTACCTTGTGTATCATTAGTAAAGCGCCTGCAAGCCACTTTTACACTATCAGGCTTTGACCAAATAAGTGTCATCCCCTTAGGATTGCCACAAAGAGTATATAGCTTCTCTTCAGTTGGGTTATAACTTGTATCACCTAAGGCGTCTCCATTTCTAAATCTCACTTTGTAACCATATTGAGTATTTTCGTTTAACCCACTATCAGTATAAGTGTAAACACCAGTTAGCCAGCCACTTGAAGTCCCACCTCCTCCATCTGTAATACACTGAAACTGTGAGCCTGTAGAGTCAGCAGTGCTATTAGGTGGCTCTGTCACTGATAGAGTTATTTTAGCAGAGTCGTTTGCGGTTTGGGTGAATTCGGCATCTGTTGGTGGACCAATAAGGGTGTAACAAGTGTCTTTGTTTGACCAGCTAGTGTCTACATTAGCACTACACGCAGCAGCTACCCAGATGAACTGAGTATTTTCTGTTAATTCTGAGAACTTTGCCTTTGTCACTGTATCTACTGTCACATTTGCACCTACTGAGTCTACTTTTGTAGTTGAGTCTTTCTTGAATATAAAAAAATGTGTCTCATTATCTGAGTTGTCTGTCCATGAGCATCGTATCGTAGCAGTATCCAATGCAGTCATACTAAAGTTTGTAGGCGCTGCTGGAGCTCCACGTGTCTTAGCAAAAACACTATCCACTTTAACGCCTATAGTGGCTATCATAGCTACTATAACTCCAAAAATACTCTTTCCCATCTTACCTCCTTTTTTCATATTTTAATAATATACTTTGTTAAAAAATTTGTCAAGTTTTTTTGCTTTGTTGAATAAATATTTTTGGCACCTTTGAT
>JASEGA010000015.1 GCA_030018315.1 bacterium
TCAACTAACAGCTGGGCAACAAAAGCCAATATGACGACTGCACGTCTTTTCTTAGGGGTAGCAGAAGTGGGTTCCAAAATATACGCAATAGGAGGATGGGTGTACGGGGCACCTAATGTTCTTGCTACAAACGAGGAATACGACCCGTCAACTGATAGCTGGACGACAAAAGAGCCTCTACCAACTGCACGCCGTTCAATGGGAGTAGCAGCAGTGGGTGGCAAGATATATGTTATCGGAGGATGGGATGGTACTAACAGCTTTGCTACAAACGAGGAATACGACCCTGCAACTGATGGCTGGACAGTAAGGGAGCCTATGCTGGCTGCAAGGAGTGGGCATGTAGCAGTGGCAGTGAATGATATGATATATGCTATTGGAGGGGGAGTGGCAGGTCCGGGTACTGCTAATGAGGAATATGACCCTGCATCCGACCTTTGGACAGTGATGGCGCCTATGCCAACTGCACGACTCGCAATTGGGGGAGCCGAAGCAGGTGGTAAGGTATACATTATTGGGGGAACTGATGGTACTAATGCTCTTGCCATAAATGAAGAGTATGACCCAGTAGCTGATAGTTGGGCGACAAGAGCAGCTATGCCAACTGCAAGATACCAGCCAGCAGTTGCTGCAGTGACTACTGGTAAAACAGCAGCAATCGTGAAGATATATGTTATTGGAGGCTTTACTGGACAAGAATTTCTTAATACTAATGAGGAATATACTCCTGGTGTAGGGATTGAAGATATTGAGATTGATGTTCCAATATGCGAATTAAGTATAGCCCCTACTGTATCTTGTAGAGATTTTAATATAAGTTATAGTATCAAAGAGCCATCTTTCATCAGTGTTAAGATATACGATGCTTCTGGTAGGCTTGTATGTACCTTAGTTGACGGATTAGCAAATGCCGGTTCTTATAGAGGGCATTGGGATGCAAGAGGTGCGACCTCAAGTAGTGTTGAGTCAGGTGTATATTTTTGCCAGCTTACAGTAGATAACAATAGTGTGACTAAGAAAATGATTGTGATGAGGTGATACCTTAAGGTGTCATGCTGAACCCTTCGCTATTGCTCAGGACAGGCTCAGTGAAGCATCTTAATGTAGAGGAGTATACAGGATACAAGGATTAGTGAATAGAAAAGGTAAAATGCAAAATTGCGTATCCATGCGATAGGAAGATAGTTTTACCATTTTTAGAAATGAAAGGAACGCCCCAAAGTTTAGTAAAAAGGAGGTGAATAAAGACGAACAGGTATAAAAGAGTGAGTACCACGAGGATGAGAATACCACAGCTACTGGTTGGGACTGTGTTTTAGTATTACTGTGTGTGAAAATCTCTGCTGATTGCACAGCAATGTTCATTTCAAATGAGGGTGTGAGAATTACTTCAGGTGAAAAAGTGCTGTTCATAGATGCGTTTTTTCAGGGAGGGATGACCCCGGTGAAGCTACAGAAGCTGATATTATTTTTGTTACCCATTCCCATTTCGACCATTTTGATGCTAATAATGTTATACAAGTAGCTAACAATACAGGTGCTAAAGTGGTTGCTGGAAACGATGTGATGCAGCATCTTACCGGTCAGGTACCGCAAGAGCAGCTAATATTGGTTCAGCCATCGGAGAGTAATTATGTTAGTATAGATGTTGATGAAGTCCATGTAGAGAGTTACAGATACGACGCACATCCAAGTAACAATTATTTTATCACAGTGGGCGGATGCTGTATATATCATCCTGGTGATTATGGAGTTAGGTACGAATATCCTTATAACTTTGCACAGAACAACAAGGTTAATCTCGCCTTCTGTGCATGCAGGTGTAGTCCAATTGACCCCAATTCAATGCTATCAGAGGTACTCACTACTTATCCTAATGCTGAGTATTTAGTTGGCATACACTTTGGAGACGAGGCACGTTGTTATCATGTACCAACGAGTGAAAGTAGTATCATGCATCGTGGCGATACTATCGTCGTATCAAGCCAGGGGATTACAGATATCTCTCATACTCACAGCAGAACCATTCTATATGGAAACTTACCTAACCCATTCAACAGGTATACAACAATCAGTTACCAGCTACCTTGTGACCAAAATGTGACACTTGTGATTTATGATGTCACAGGAAAGCTGATAAGGATATTAAGCGATAATTTTGAAACTAATGGATTACATAACATTCGCTGGGATGGACAAAATTCTGATGGAATAGAGAGTCCACCAGGTATATATTTCTCTGTACTTAATGGTGGAAGTTCTTCTCAGACACATAAAATGTTGAAAATCAAGTAAAGGAGACTTTTTGGGCGTTTCTTTATAACTCTTCATTCACCATATTTGAAAATTTTGTAGTGGCGTATTGCTACTACATTCAATCTGTTCGACCATCTCCTATTCCTCAATCATCTCAATATTTGCACGTGGTAGAGTTATACGATTGCCATCGTCAAGTTCTACTTCAACGACCCTAACTTTAGCACCTGTCTCTATAAGCTGAAGTTCTGATGGTAAAGCAGTCACCTTACCAATTTGACCAAAGTTGGGCTCTCGAATAATTCTCACTTTTGAACCTACTTCAACTCCCTTTGAGTCCCGACTTTGTCGGGATTGAGTTACTGCTTCTTCTCTAATTTCGTGTACCTCTTCATCAAGCGGTATGATTACTTCCGGTCTCAACACACCCGCCCTTATCTGGGTAGCGCCATTTATTGAGACTTTCTTTCCTTCGTGTGCACACAAGAGGTCAAAAGTCCTCTGTGCCATATTCATTGGACCGAAGCCTTCAGTAACAATAACTGTTATCCCCTTTTGCTCTGTCCCGGTTATAGCAACTCCAATCTCGTAGCCTAAGAAGTCTTTTATATCTTTATCAGCTATACCACCAACTACAATCCCTTTACAGCCACATTCAACTGCCTTTTGTAATACTTCGTGTGTCACAAGTGAGCCCCCTATAATTACTTTACCTTTAAGGTCTTCAGATATATCATCTTTTGTCAAAACTGTTGTCGGCTTTTCTGCCACTTTTGCAAGTATTCCATGAGTCTCGCCTCCTATCCCAAATATACCCTGAACAAACGCTCCTGTGGTCTCAACTGCTACCCCTTCATTTGGAAAGACTTCTGTCACAATCCCATCTATATAGGCGTTTATTTCTACAAGAGTGGGTGGATGCCTTAATATTGCTTGACCTGTAATTTTGGATACACTTTCAAGAGTCCCATCTATAGGTGAAGTTACAGTAGTCTTCAGCAACCCAAATACTCCCTTTGTTTGTGCTATTATTTCACCCTTTTTTAATGTATCACCCGGATGTTTTATAAGGTAATGATCAACATCCTCAGGTAGTACTCCCAACAGGCCACCAACATTAAGTGGCTCAACATCTCCAGGTAGCTGTGTCCGTGCTACAATTGTGTCTGCACTCACTTTACCTGCTACCCATGCCACTACCTGCCCTTTTATTGGTAGCCTTCTTTCTTTACGAATACGAGCCCTCGGTGTAATCTTAAGACCCGGAGTGTATGCATGCGCCATGTTAAATTTTTAATTAGTTTTTATTTTTATATCCAAATTATTTTAAATATATTCGAATACAGGAACCTGAATATGAGTCTCTGCCTCTTTTCTATTGATAAGCTCGTAAACCCGTGAAGTAACTTCTTGGCTCATCACCTTCTCGCCGCATCTTTCACAGACATAAGCAGGTATACTCCTCACTACATATGTCTCACTATCCACACATATCTCAATACTTGCACTTTTAAACTCCATCTTACCCCTGCAATAAAGGCACTTCATAATATCTTTCTCTGCTTCGCAAAATCTCTTATTTGAGTCTCAATTTCTATGATTTTCACTATACAAAATTAATATACCTTAAGAGCTGTAAACCACTTATTGAGTTTATTAATCCGTTCCTTCTTATCCTCTGGCAGTTTAAATGGTCTACCTCTTGCATCTATAATAATCCCTACTTCACCGCCTTCAATTTCTCTATTCACTTTCTTGCCTTTACCTTCACCAATATCAAATTCTCTCTCAGGTGTAATCTCAGCCTCTTCTTTTCCTTTAAGTGGTATAATGGCGACATCGCCAAAATTTACCTTTATTTCTGCACCCTTTACCTTAATAGTCACACACAGCTTACCTTCTTTCCCTATTCCTACAGGTGCTATACAAGTTCCAAGTCTAACAAGGCAGTCCTTATCAAACACCTCCATCGCCGCTTTATTATGTACTGTCGCTAATACACCAAGATGAGGCATCATAAAGATAGAATCCACTGTTAGCATCGTTATTCCTTCTGGTAGGTATGAGTCTATAAGCATAAGTGCCGCCTGTACCCTTCTTGGTGCATGTGATAACACACCACCTGACCCAATTATTAAATTAAGGGCTTGCATATCAATAAGAGACTCGCCAGTTACCTTTTGTGCAAATGTGTCTGAAATAGTCCGTCTTTGCTGTACTCCTTTTAACCCTACAGCCATCGTTTTATGGTGCTCAAATGCCAATCTTATAGCTTCCCTTGCTATTGCTTGCTCTATCTTTAACTCATCAAGTGTCGAAGGTATAGTAGTAGGTCTTATCATTTTGTTACGAATACGATTCCTTAGGTCTTTTTCATCTATCTCAAATGGTATCCATCTAGCTATATTTTCTATACCAGTCTCAGCTAACACATTTGATATTGAATAACTCATACCGAGATTAGCTGATACTGTTCTGTTGAATACACCTGTAAACACAGAGAATACATCTGTCGTCGCTCCCCCTATATCTACACCTATAACATTTATACCCTGTGTCTTCCCAACCATCTCAACTAATGAACCAACAGCACCAGGAGTCGGCATTATAGGGGCATCAGTCCATTTCATTAATTTTGGATACCCAGGAGCGTGTGCCATTACATGTTCCATATAGAGTTCATGAATCTTATTCCTTGCAGGTATAAGATTTTCGACCTCAAGTACTGGTCTTATGTTATCAACTATAGAAAATGCAGTCTTATCTTTTAAAGTCTTATCTATTATCTCTCTTGCCTCTTTGTTTCCAGCATATACTACAGGTAGCGAATAATCTGTACCAAACCTTGGTTTCGGCTCCGCTGCCCTGATTAGTTCAGCAAGCTCTACTACATGAGATACTGTGCCGCCATCTACTCCACCTGAAAGTAGTATCATATCAGGTCTGAGCTGGCGTAATATTTCTATTCGCTGGTGTGGTAGTCTACCATCATTTGATGCTATTGTTTCCATCACAATAGCACCTGCCCCAAGAGCGGCACGGGCGGCTGACTCTGCAGTCATTGATTTAACAACACCCGCCACCGTCATCTGTAAGCCACCACCAGCTGATGAAGTAGAGACATATATGTCTACACCTTCATGTTCATTTTTTCTTGGTTTTATAATAGTTTCGCCATCAAGTATCTTCTTACCAGTAAGTTCCTCTACTTCTCTTATTGAGTTAAGGACACCACGAGTCACATCCTCAAATGGTGCCTCCACTGTTGTAGGAGCTTCACCTCTTACAACTAATCTATATTCTTCACCACGCTTTTCTATCAGTATTGCTTTTGTAGTTGTACTACCACAGTCAGTAGCTAATATAGTATTTATCTCCATAAGGTTACCTTATTTAAACAACTTTAGAGTGTTAAAATTTGATGAACACTCCTTAATCCGCCTTTCTGCTAACTTCACATATTCTTCATTGATTTCATATCCTATATAGTGGCGACTTGTTCTTATAGCCGCAATTGCAGTCTGTCCACTTCCTATAAACGGGTCCAAGACTATCTCTCCCTCAAAGGTATAAAGTTGAATCAATCTATACGGCAACTCCAATGGAAAAGGGGCAGGATGCCCAATTTTTGTTGCCGGCTCCGCAGCAAATGTCCAGACACTCTTGGTAAATTCAAGAAATTCAGCCTTAGAAATAGTGCTCTTTCTCCCCATGTTTTCTCTTGTAAACATACCCTTAGAGAAGACTAATATATATTCGTGAATATCCCTCAATGTCGGATTCTTAGCAGAAAGCCAGCTCCCCCAAGCAGTAGAAGGACTGCCACTTGAAGCTTTACTCCAGATGAGTTCGCTCCTCATCAAAAAACCTAAATCAAGCATATCCTCAACAAACTCTGGCGGAATGCAATTTTCTACATACTTGACTGCTTCCTCCTTAGGCAATCCTTCGTATAATCTACTTGTATAGAAAGGGGTGGAGTCATGGTTGACCCTCCCAGGAGAGCCAAAAGCACTCGTTTTTGTGCCCCTTTTTCTTTGATTAAGTCCCATTTTAGTCTTCTCTCCAGATGTCAACCCATCTTTTATAAGAATTAAATTCTATCTTTGCTCTTTGCCATTTTGGTGGCACAGGCATCTTACCTGTGTTCCATGCCATTTTATCACCATGCTCTTAGACAGTCCATATCAGTTTAACACCACCAAAACTTTTGCCTGTAATTGTCTTAATGGATACAGACTCCTCAAACAATTTTGTATCCACTGTAGACATTCTTTACTTCTCTAATTTCTCAATTGCCTGAATTAAGTACTCAACACTTTCCCTTTTTTCTAACACTTTTTGTATTCTGCCATAAACTTGGGTAGGCAATATACTCTGCACTATTGGTTCAAAGAATAGCAGTACTTGAGACCCAATAAAGTTTAAGTATTTAACGGATTCAAGAAATGTTATTGCCGGGACAGTAAGTCTCTTATCCACTATACCTTTAGCAATTTTTTTAAGTAATTCCGATTCGTCAGAAGTAAGTTTCGTATCTTCTTCCTTAATTGCAAACGCCCTCTTTAGACTATTAAGAATGCTCATTAGATTCTTCGCTTCGCTCAGAATGACAGGATGATAATCAACTGTAAAATTTTACATCTAACTCTCTTGCTGCTTTTACTTCATCCAGCCTGCGTACAGGAGTGTTATGAGGTGCACTCCTTAAAATATCAGGGTTTTCTCTTGCTTCTTTATCAATCTTTATCATTGCATCTATAAAGCTATCCAGTGTCTCAATACTTTCTGTCTCTGTTGGCTCAATCATCAATGCCTCATGCACTATCAGCGGAAAGTATATGGTTGGTGGATGAAATCCGTAGTCAAGCAGCCTTTTTGCAATATCAAGTGTCTTTATTCCAAGTGCTTTCTGTTTATCTCCTGATAACACAAATTCGTGCATACACGGTCCTGGATACGGTAGTTCATAGTACTCTTTTAACACTGTCATTAGATAATTTGCGTTTATTACAGCATTTTCGGCTACTCCCTTCAACCCATTTGCACCAAGCATCTTTATATAAGCGTAGGCTTTGACGCAGACACCAAAATTACCGTAAAAGCTGTGCACCCTACCAATTGAGTCAGGAAAGTCGTAAGATAACTTATATTCATTTTTGATTTTCTCGACTCTTGGCACAGGCAAAAATGGTTCAAGGAAGCCCTTCACTCCTATACCGCCACCTCCTGGACCTCCAGTGCCATGTGGTGTTCCAAATGTCTTATGTAGATTAAAGTGCATTATATCAAACCCCATATCAGATGGTTTTGTAATTCCTAAAAATGCGTTGAGATTGGCACCATCAAGATATAATAGACCACCATTTTCGTGCACAATTTTAGCAATCTCGTCTATTTGGGATTCGAAAAGACCGAGTGTATTTGGAATAGTAAGCATTAGACAGGCAACATCTGTTCCCATTGCTTTACATAGAGTGTTGAGGTCAACTAATCCATACTCATTTGACTTTATAGAAATAGGCTCAAATCCTGTAAGTACAGAGGATGCAGGATTTGTACCATGTGCTGAATCCGGTATAAGTATTTTGTTTCTATTTTCGCCCCTCTTATTAAAATATTTACGTACGATAAGTAAAGAAGCAAGCTCTGAGTGCGCGCCAGCTACAGGTTGTAGTGATACATTATCCATACCACTAATTTCGGTAAGTAATCTTTCAAGCTCGTAAATAAGTTCAAGGCTACCCTGGACAGTAGATTCAGGCTGTAAAGGGTGCAACTCTGTAAACCCAGGTAGTCTTGCAATATACTCATTTACTTTTGGGTTATATTTCATTGTACAGGAACCAAGTGGATAGAAGCCACGTTCTATATGGTAATTTAATGTAGATAAGTTAGTAAAATGACGCATAACTTCAGGCTCTGATAGTTCTGGCAGTCTCGGTATAGATTGACGTTGGTATTCTTTAGGAATATCTACCTGCGGTACATCTAAATCAGGTAATGTGTATGCTTTTCTTCCAGGTCTTGATAACTCAAAACTCAACTTGTCCACAGGATACTGCGTAAGGTCGTACCTCTCCATATTTTAATTGTATATACCATTTACTTTTTGTCAAGTCCAAATTGTGAGGATACTGAAAAAGAGATGCTTGGGTTCATTATATTTCTTTGCTATATTGCTTCTTTTATACCTATTATCAAGGTAGCTATACGGGCATCAAATCTACCATGGATAGAGGTTAACTGGAAGCGTCCAATTTTATACACTGTATTAGTGGCTGTTACTCTTACAATAATACTTGTGCTATTACGAGTATATACAGAAGTTTTATGGTTTAACAAATTTGGATTTACCCAAAGATACTGGAAAGTGATTTACACATCCTGGTGCCTATTTGGCTTATTTGGAATAGTTGCATTTGGATTCATGCGCTGGAATCTTAAACCTATTAGCTCAATTATAGCTGGAGGTAAACTCATCCATACCTGGCTACCCATTATTATTGGCATCGTTTTTGGCCTTATCGCAAGTACCAAATGGCATACAACCCTCCTCTATACTAATAAAATACTGTCCGGGGTTGTTGACCCAATATTTGGTAAGGATGTTAGCTTTTACTTATTTTCACTCCCATTCTGGGTATTCGTTAGCTCATGAGGGTTGGGATTATTCTTTCTCACTCTTATAATAATTGAAGCCTTCTACATTCCTAATAGATTAATAAATATAGGTGTCCGTCATGGTGCATTGATTGGGGTAGCCATCCTTGCTGTAATTATATGTAAAACTATATTAGCACAGTATAACTTACTTTACTCTACTCGTGGTGTAGTATTTGGTGCCTCCTATGCAGATGTGCATGCACAAATCTGGGCTTATAGGATATTTGCAATAATTACTTTTGTAGTCCTATTACTACTAATTTTAGGCAAAACACAAAAATTAGTATCAACTGCACTTGGTAGCTGGGCTGGTGCCTGGCTTATTGTCATAGTGATATACCCAAATTTTGTACAGTATTTTGGGGTGAAGCCAAACGAACTGGCACGTGAGTCCCTATATATTAAGAATAACATAGCATTCACTCGCTTAGGTTACAATATTGTAAGCGTAGAGGAGAAAGATTTTAAGCCTGAGCCTATCACACCTCTCACAATTAGGCGCAATTCTCCTACTTTTAATAATATTAGGCTATGGGACCCAAGGGCATTACTCAGCACTTATAACCAACTGCAAGAGATAAGGTTATACTACCAGTTTGAGAAAGTAGATATAGATAGATACTGGATTGGCGGGAAATATACACAGGTGATGCTTGCACCACGTGAGATAGACCAGTCCAAATTACCAAAACCATCAAAAACATGGATTAATGAGCGATTCAAATATACCCATGGATATGGGGTTTGCTTAAATCCAGTAAATGAATTTACAGAGGAAGGCTTCCCTAACCTATTGATAAAAGATATACCACCAAAAAGTGAAATACCAGAACTACAGGTGACCCAACCTGAGATATATTATGGGTGAACTCACTTATCCACCTGTATTTACAAATACACTTACTGAGGAATTTGATTACCCAAAGGGAGACAAAAATGTATACTGTACCTATGAAGGTGATGGTGGAATACCATTATTAAACTTTTTGCGTAAATTTGCTTTTGCACTTAGATTTGATGGGATAAAACTTTTATTAGCTAAATATCTAACACCTAAGTCAAGAATAATGTTCAGACGCCAAATTACTCATAGGGTGCTCCGTATAGCACCATTCTTACGATATGATGCTGACCCATACATTGTGATATCAAAAGAGGGTAAACTATTCTGGTTATGGGATGCATATACAATATCAAGTAGATTTCCTTATTCAGAAAGATTTGCCTTCCAAGGGGATACAATAAATTATATACGTAACTCAGTAAAAGTTTTAATTGACGCTTACAATGGAGGAGTTAAATTCTTTGTCTTTGATACAAAAGACCCAATCATACGCACCTGGTCAAATATATTCCCGTCACTTTTCTTTCCAAAGGCAGAATTTCCGACCGACTTATTACAGCATTTAAGGTATCCAGAAGATTTGCTATCCCTACAAGCAAGAGTTTATGCAACTTACCATATGACAGACCCAAATGTATTCTATAACAAAGAGGACTTATGGAGTATTGCACAGGAAGTATATATTGAACGGACACAACCAATGCTTCCTTATTATGTTATTGTAAAGCTGGATAAGGAGATTGAGTTTATACAAATGATACCATTTAATCCAGTGGGTAAAAACAACCTTATTGCTTGGCTTGCAGGTAGGTGTGATGGTGAATTCTATGGAACACTTCTGGCATACAAATTCCCTTATGTGGAGCCACTTTATTTGCAGGCTACTGAATCAAGGATGCCAGAGCTTAAGAAAGTAATTGTGGCATCAGGTGATAGATTAGTTTGGGCAGATAACTTTTCAGGTGCTATCCACAATTTGATAACTGAGTACAGGGCTCCTGTAACAAAGCGTGAAGAAGTGGGTATTGAGGAAGTAGGTATTCACGACTTAATTGGGGCTGCACTCATGCACTTCAATCGCTATAAAGAACTGGTTGGCGAAGGTAAGTTTAAAGAGGCAGGTGATGAGCTTTACAAATTGGAAGCTACCCTTAAAAGAGCTGCAAAGCAAAGAAAATGAAAAAGTGTAAAATAATCAGTAAGTGAAAATACAGACCCTCCATTTGAAGTAAGTAGGCATCCCTCAACCTGAAAACGAATTTAAAGCTTGACTTTCAAGTACGACTTTATATAATATTTACAAGGTTTGGGGGGTCGTCCAATTGGCAGGACACAGGACTCTGGATCCTGGTATTGGGGTTCGAATCCCTACCCCCCAGATAACAAAATTAAATATATTTTACTTATAATTTTTATTGCAATTTTTAAATTTTATATTAAAGTTTAATTACTATGCCGAAGTGGGTAACTGTGAATTTGGGAATAAAAATTCTATCATTTTTTATTGCCCTACTTATTTGGTTCTATGTTATAACTGAGAGGGTATATGAAGAAATACTTACAGTACCTGTAATTTGCACTCATTTAAGAGAAGGGCTAGTTTTTACTAAACCGTTACCAGCATCAGTCAAAGTAAAAATTAAAGGAAAAGGTAAAGAACTTATAAGATTGAGATTTGGAGAAAGTGTTAAGATATCTTTGGATTTCAGTGAGGCAAAGCTTGGCTGGAGTCGTATTGAGTTTAAAAAGGAAGATGTCAGCCTCCCTTACTGGTCTAAAATTGAAGTAATAGATGAGCCAACTCCAAATAGCTTTGTTGTCCGAATTGACAAAAAAGTTAGGAAGTGGGTTAAAATTGTCCCCCGCCTGCCAAAGAACTTGTTCGGCGAGCAGGCAAATTTGATTCCTATATATGAGGCTGAAATAGTTCCAAGAATGATAGAAATTTCAGGTGGAAGTGCAGACATTCATCCTATATCTATACTTCACACAGAGGAAATAGTTACACACCATGAGCCTCCAGAGACATTGAAAGTAAAGATTGAAGTCCCAGATGGCGCAAAAGCATCTGTTGATTCTGTTACTGTAATCCTAAAAAAGAAGGAATTATAACAGTTATTGGTATCGATACTTCTTGCGACGATACCTCTGCTGCTTGTATAAGAGGTAAGCAAATCCTATCAAATATTGTCTTTTCACAGCTATTTCATTCCAGATATGGAGGTGTGGTACCCGAACTTGCCTCAAGAGATCATATTAAAAATATCGTCCCTGTGGTAGAGGAGGCACTTAAACCTGTAAATCTATCGGAGCTAAATGGTATTGGAGTAACTTACGGACCCGGTCTCATCGGCTCCTTACTTATTGGGCTTTCGTTTGCAAAATCGATTAGTTATGTACTTAGGATTCCATTTTATGGGGTAAACCACATTGAAGGTCACATATTCTCTTTATTTATTGAGAGAGAGATTAAAACACCATTTGTTGCACTTATAGTATCAGGTGCACATACAGAACTTATACTTGTAAAAAGGAAAGGGAATTATAAACTTATAGGCACTACTTTAGATGATGCAGCTGGTGAGTCATTTGATAAGGTTGCAAGACTGCTCGGTTTCACCTATCCTGGTGGTCCGGTGATTGAAAAACTTGCTCTCAGTGGCAATCGTCAAGCAATAAGGTTTCCGAGAGCCGAAGTTGCTGGGTATGATTTTAGCTTTAGTGGACTTAAGACAGCTGTTCTTTATTACCTAAAGAAATGCAAAGCACAAAATATAAAATATAAAACTGCAGAGCTCTCAGATATAGCTGCTAGTTTTCAGGAGGCAGCTATTGATTCACTTGTAGATAAACTGATGGCTGCAGCAACCAGTTTTAAGATACCAAGAGTTGGAGTAGCTGGTGGTGTAGCAGCAAACTCAAGGCTTAGAGAGAAGTTAAAGGAGGTTGGAGAAGCTAAGGAAATAGAGGTATATTTTCCTAAAAGAGAATTTTGTACAGATAACGGAGTGATGATAGCTGTTTGTGCCCAATACTATCTCAGCAAAGGTAAGACGTCAGAGTTCTCACTTAAGGCAAATCCCGGTGCATCGCTTGTATGAAATATTATCTCATAAGAATTGGGATTATCCTAAAGAAAATACTACCTAATTTTTTAGCCTACTTAATTGCAATTACACTTGGCTATTTAGCTTATGTCATACTTGCACAAAGGAGAAAAATTCTTACACAAAATATTAAACATCTTGTAGGCTCAAATAAATTGATAGGGACACGCCATGGCGTGTCCCTACTTGTAAAAGAGACATTCGTAAATTTTGCACTCGATTATATGAACTTTCTTGCTATACCATCAATGTCAATTACTCAAATAAAAGGAATTGGTAAAGCCCAAGGGACTTCTAATCTTGACAAAGCTCTATCACTTAAAAGAGGAGTAATCCTTGTAAGCGCGCATATTGGAGCTTGGGACCTCGCAGGTTGTTTCCTTACAGCAGTCGGTTATCCAACAATTACTATTGCAGAATCAAAAGGACCGGGTGAAAAAATGTTCAAATTATATTCAAGACTGAGGGGAAAAACAGGTATGGAAGTTATCCGATTAGAAGATAGAGATGTTACAAATAGGGTGATAGAAAAATTGAAACAAAATAAAATACTCACTTTATTAGGAGATAGGGACTTAACAGGAAAAGGAGTAAAGGTAAAATTCTTGGGTAGCGAATATTTACTTCCAAAAGGACCTGCTTTATTATCTCTAAGATACGAAATTCCTATAGTTACAGGTTACTTTTTAAAAAAGAGGAAATGGTATACAGGAGTGATAGAACCTCAAATTGATTTTGTAAGAAGTGGTAATCTTAAAGAGGATATTAAGTGTTTAACTCAACTTATAGCAGAAAGATTAGAAATTGGAATAAAAACCTACCCAACTCAATGGTATGTATTTCAAATGAACTGGTAAACTATGTTACCAATCCTACTTTATCATGAGGTAACTGACTTCGACTTTAGTGGAACTTGGGTAACACCACACCAATTTGAGTCCCAAATGCGATACTTACACAAAAATGGATATACTACTATAACTCCATATGAAATTATCTCCACAGGATCCTTCGGAAATTCTAAATCTTCAATCCACAATTCCAACATATTAATCACCTTTGATGACGGCTATGAATCTTTTTATTACAAGGCGTTACCTATTCTACTAAGATACGGATTTAGGGCTACAATTTTTGTAGTCACTAATTACATTGGAAGGGAGAATCTATGGGATGTAAGTATAGGGAGGAGAAGACGTCACATTAGTTTGGCTCAGTTAGATGAACTTAAAAAATACGGCTTCATAATCGGGTCACATACAAGGATGCACCCGGACCTTACAAAAATCAGACTTAATCAAGCAAAAGATGAGATATTAAATTCAAAACTTGAACTTGAAGATAAATTAGGCAGTAAAGTAGATTTTATATCATATCCATTTGGTAGGTACAATGCCACAATTCTTGACCTTGTAAAGGAAGCCGGCTACAGGCTATCGTTTACATCAAATCCTTTTGTAAATTCAAAGTCGGTATTAGGAAGAATGGGTGTATATATAATTGACAGCTTAGCAAATTTCAAGTCAAAGCTATACAAAAAGGATAGTGTATATCGCACATTTGAGGCTACAAAATCAGTAGTTATAAATTCGCTATCACCCGGCACATGGATATGGAAAACATTGAATCCTTTTTCAAAAGGGTGCATCTAAACTTGCAGGAGGTGATAATATGGACAGGAAGTATCATCCATTGACAGAGTTTAGAGGAGTTGAAGATATAGTGGACAGGACACTTTGGCGCTTTTTCTCAGATTTCTTTCCTGGTAGGTGGAGGAGACCGTGGGCAGAGGAAATAGCACCTGCATGTGACCTCATTGATAGGGGAGACCACCTTCTACTACGAGCTGAAGTACCTGGACTTAAAAAAGAGGATTTAGAGATATCTGTGGATGAGAGTTCTATTAGTTTAAAAGGTGAGATAAAGAAAAGTACTGAGGAGAAAGGTGAAACCTATTATCGGAGCGAGCGAAGTTACGGCTCATTCTCAAGGAGTATCACTTTTCCTACCGAAATAGACTCAAGTAAGACAGATGCTACCCTAAAAGACGGTATTCTTGAAGTTAAACTACCAAAGAAGAAAGAGAAGATAGCAAAGAAGGTTGAGATTAAGATTAAGTAGGGGTTTGATTAATCAAACCCCTATAATTTGGGACTGGGCAATGAATTCCATTGCCCAGCTTTTATTTAATAATGCTTGACTAACTTGTATTGTTATAATACAATTGAATATGGTGTATGAATTATGAGAGGATTGGTGTTAAATCCAAATATATTTAGAGCATATGATATAAGGGGGGTTGCAGATGTAGACCTCACAGATGATGTTGTATATAGACTGGGTCAAGCTTACGGAACATATATAAACTCAAATCTCAAATCTCAAATCTCAAATCTCAAAGTGGGAGTTGGACAGGATGTAAGGATATCATCACCAAGAATAGCTAAATCACTTATTCGTGGAATACTGGATACAGGAGTAGATGTTGTTGACCTCGGTGTTATACCGACTCCTATTTTATACTTTTCTACCTTTTATTATAATTACGCTGGTGGCATAATGGTAACAGGGAGTCATAATCCTAAGGAATATAATGGATTCAAGATACTCAAAGGGAAAGAAACTATTTATGGAAATGAGATACAAAAACTCAAAACCGTAATGGAGGAAGGCAATTTTATAAAAGGCAAAGGTAAGTTAATTAAGCACAACCCTGTCTTAGATTATATAAATTTAGTCAAAAGTAAAGTAAAAATCAAACACACAAAGAAACTTGTAATTGACCCAGGTAATGGGACCTGTGGTCCGGTTGCATATCGCATTTTCCGTGAACTTGCCTGTGATATAGAATGTATTTATTGTGAGCCGGATGGTAATTTTCCTGCCCATTTACCTGACCCTACAATTCCTGAATATATGGAGGACTTAATAAAGAGAGTACGTACTACACAGTCAGATTTTGGCATAGGCTACGATGGTGATGGCGACCGTATAGGGGTTGTGGATGAGCTTGGTAACATAATATGGGGTGATAAATTACTCGCTCTATTTGCAAAAGATGTATTAAAGGAACACCACGGTGCCCCAATCATATTTGAAGTTAAGTGTTCTGATGGCCTTGTAGAATATATAAAATCTATGGGTGGCTTACCAATTATGTGGAAGACTGGGCACTCATTTATAAAAGCAAAAATGAAGGTAGAAAAATCACCACTCGCAGGTGAGATGTCAGGTCATATGTTTTTTGCTGACAACTACTACGGTTACGATGATGCAATATTTGCATCAATGAGACTGCTTGAAATACTGTCAAATGAAAAAAGAACTCTATCAGACCTTATAACTGAAATCCCATACTATTACTCAACACCGGAAATTCGTGTAGACTCCAAAGATGAATTAAAATTTAAACTCGTAAATTTGCTAAAGGATCATTTTAAATCCCATTACCCAGTTATAGATATAGATGGTGTAAGGATAAAGTTTACAGATGGCTGGGCTCTTGTACGTGCATCAAATACACAGCCCGTTCTTGTCATGAGGTTTGAGGCAAAAACTAAAGAAAGACTCGCACAAATAAAGAAAGAAGTAATTGACAAGTTATCTGAAATCCAACCCAATAGGTAATCTTCTATCACAAAATATCAACTAATATTTGTATCTATCCGTATTGTTGGTACATCCCCCCATATACGCTCAAGTCCATAGTAGTCACGTGCTTCTCTTAAGAAGATGTGGACTACTACATCTAAGTAATCTAATAAAATCCAATACCCGTGTGAATAACCTTCAAGATGCCACGGGGAGCCAATTTTTTCTTCAATACTCCTTGCAAGTGCTTTTGAGTGAATCTCTGAACTCGCTGTACACACAACAAAATAATTGGTTATGTCTGTTACTTTAGCAAGGTTCATAATTACAATATCTTCTGCTTTCTTAGCTTGTAAAGTGTTAGCTATAGATTGTGCTACCTTCTTTGGACTCACTTAGGATAGAGAAGACTTGAAGCCCTTTTTATTTCTTTAATTTCTTTAAAATCATTTCCAAGCACTACGGTTACTTCCAGCAGTTGTAGTGGATGCGGTTCAAAGCTAACTTTACCTTGCCGCAATGCCCTCCTTACAAAGCTTGCACTCTCAAGACTCGGATTTATTCTATCAAGTATTACTGTACTTTCTACTTCACGATTGGCATCCTCATACCCAATAATATCAAATCCTTTGGAACGTAAGAAATTGGCTGTCCGCTTTGCAAGCCCAGCCCTGTTGGTACCATTCAAAACCTCTACCCGTATTTTGCTTATCGTCTCTTTACTTGCTATGAGCCAACTTTTTACAAAACTTCTACCTGTTGAAATTAAGTAAACAATACAAAAAATGCCTATAAGTAGGAGAATTAAAGCCTGTAGTTTGTCTTTTAGTTTTGGAATATCACTAAGCTTAAGCGCATACTTACGCAGTTCTTTGATTTCTTTTTTAGAATGCTGCATTCTCTAATATGCATTAACCGCAGATAGACGCAGATTTGATTATCTGTATTCATCAGCGTTTATCAGCGGTTTCAAATAATGCCAACCTCTTGATTGAAGAATTGACTCTACCTCCGCAAGTGCCGCTTTTGTATTTATTCCGATAGTTTCATGGTAATCATCAACTTTAAATGCACAAATCTTTAATCCCATCTTACGCAATATCTCTATGGTATCAGTGAGATAGAACTCACGCTGAGCATTTGATGGTTTAACTTTATGGAGAGCATCAAACAGTGGAGCTTTCTCAAAAACATAAATACCTGTATTTACTTCACTGATTTCTTTTTCAACTTGAGAAGCATCTGCCTCTTCTACAATTCGCATAACTTCGTTTCCTTCTCTTACTATTCTTCCATATGAACTCGGGTCTGGAACTACTGCAGTAAGAATAGTAGCAACTGCTCCCTTCGCTTGATGTAACTTTATAAGCTTGTTTAATGTTAATGTAGTAAGTAGTGGGACATCGCCGCAAAGTACGAGGATTGAGCCATCAAATTCATTGAATACAGGCTGTGTACATAGGACTGCATCTCCCGTTCCTTTAGGTGGGTTCTGGACGACGAACTGAATTGGGGAGTCACACTGAGTAGGCGAAATATCGAGCAAATGTTTATTATCTATCCCTGGACTCACGACAACCACAATTTTAGACGGATTTAAACTTTTTGCAGTCTCTATCACATACGAAAGTATTGGCTTACCACAAAGGAGATGCATTACTTTTGGAATTTTTGTTTTCATCCTCTTACCTATCCCAGCAGCAAGGATGACAACTGAAAAAGGACTCATCTGTATCAATTATGGTAATGTAAGTTTTGGCTTTTTCCTGAAATCAGGTTTAAGGGGTGGATTTTTCTCTAATTCTCGTAAAACTTCCTTGATAGCTCTATCTAATTGTGTATCTACCCCTTTTACATAATCCTGCGGTTTTATGTCAACTTTAATATCTGGATCTGTACCATAATTCTCAACACCCCATCCTACATCTTTAAACCAAAAAGAGAACTCAGGCTGTGTAGTCAGTGTTCCATCTACTAACCAATTACGTGGCCAAATACCAATTACACCACCCCAAGTGCGACGACCAATCAATTTACCGAGTTTCATCAGTTTAAATGAATGGCTAAAAATATCGCCATCTGAGGCAGCATATTCATTTGTTAAGGCAACAACTGGACCACAAATAGACTCTTGCGGATAAGGTGCATAACCCATCCAGCGAGTCAAATCATATCCAAGTCTTTTACGGGCAAGTTTCTCCAACAAAAGTTGTGAAACATGGCCACCCCTAGTGAAGCGGACATCCACAATTAAACCTTCCCTATCAAGTTCTTGTAAAAAGTAGCGGTGAAATTCAGCATAGCCATCTCCCATCATATCAGGGATGTGGAGATAGCCGACCTTACCATTGCTCTTTTTATGTACATATTTCCTGTTCGATTCTACCCATTCCCGATAACGAAGTGGTGTCTCATCCTTCAATGTCTTAACACAAACAGTCCTCGGTGAACTGCCATCACTATTTGCCACAGTGAGTTGTAATTCTGTATCTACTTGATTTACTAATAATTTATTTGGTGGACAACCTCTTTCTACTTTTTGACCACCAATTGCCAAAAGCAAGTCTCCGTCTTTTACATTTACTCCAGGTCGCTTCAATGGAGGTGGATTATTTTCATCCCAAGGGTCGCCTCTTAGAATATGCTTGAACCTATAAGCATTATGTTTATTGTCATAAACCAAATCTGCACCTAAAAAGCCAAGTTTATATTGGGGTGATGGCCTATAATCACCACCAAGTTCGTAAGCATGTGATGTCCCCAATTCACCCTGCATTTCCCATATTAAATCTGAAAATTCGCTACGTGAAGCAACTCGACTTACTAAAGGACAATAACGATTAAAAACTTTCTTCCAATTTACACCTGACATGTCTTTTTGCCAGAAATATTCGCGCTGTAAGCGCCATGCTTCATGAAACATTTGTTGCCATTCAGATATTGGGTTAATTGAAACTTTTACACGTGCTAAATCAAGCCAACCACTCTCCCTGCTTGGTTTATCATCTTTTGGAAGCTCTTCTTTTGGGACTCTTTTTGTCTTTAGTACACGTAAGCGATTGCCAACACGACATATTAAGGCTGAGCCATCGCGAGAGAGTCTAAAACTTGTTACTTTATCAACAAATGTTGCTTCTTCTAATTTTTTCATATCGTATACCTTTATACAAACCTTGCTTGGCGGCTCTTTTTTGGACCATTCCATTCCACGAGTACCCTCAACTGGATATACTCCATAAAATACTTTATCTTTAGTTGCTACGATATCGGTATATATTCCTTCATCTACAGGAAATGGTACTATTCGGTCAGAAATACCTTCTATGTCAATTTTGACTTGCTTTGGCTCTGATTTTTTAGGTCCCTCTTTTTCAGCTTCTTCACCAAATCCTTTTGGCTGCGGCACAAATGGGGAGGGTAAATCTTTTTGTAAAGTAGCAAGATACGGACGCATACCTTTGGGAAAGTTTAAGTCGAAATGTATATTGTCGTAAACTGGATTAAACACACGGTTAGATAGGAAGTACAAGTATTTGCCATCCGGATCAAATACTGGTGCAATATCATACCGAACCGGCTCAGTTACCTCAAATATTTTGTAAGTTGATAACTTGCAAATTTTAATTATCTCTATCTGGCGATTTATTGCAAACGAATAAGCTACCCACCTACCATCGGGTGACCAATCAAACCCCCTGATTGGACCGTACTTGCTTTGCTCAATAACTTTTGACTTTCCAGTCAATATGTCTATCCAGATTAGTTCATGACGATGGTTTGCCAGAATTACTTCATCTTTCTTTGGGGATACGAGTAGCTCATATGGTATGCCAATATCTAAATCATTAAATGATTTTTTGGGCTTAATTCCATCAACCCAGTGTACCTCCAACTTCTGTTCACCACTCTCATCACTTACAAGTACTACACGCTTTTTGTCATTTAACCAACGAGTTAGCCGATATCGGACTCCATCAGGGACACCCTGCTGTAATACTGGGCCCTCCCAATTACCGAAGGTAAATGATTTGCCACGACTTACTAATGCTACTGAACTGCCATCACCTGATAAACTATAATCTTCAAGGTATTTATCTGCTTCCACAAATTTACGACTACGCTGTATATGTGGACTATGATATTTAATCTCAACACAGTTGGTTGATTCGTTAAGTGTGTCAAAAACATAAATATCGGCTCCCGCATGATACACAATACGCTTGTCATCAGTAGTAGCATTCCGTACATAGAACTCTTTATGGTTGGTATGCCTTCTTAAATCGGTACCAGAAGTCAGGCAAGAATAAATATTACCAATACCTTCATGGTCAGAAATAA
The DNA here is from genome assembly GCA_030018315.1 of bacterium. Classification (NCBI taxonomy): domain Bacteria; species bacterium. Next base: position 20,803 of record JASEGA010000015.1, read on the forward strand.
AGTATATTCGCTTACCTATCCACATGGGATTAGCGAGGTTACCTTTTAGTTTGATAAGTGGATAAAAGTGTCCACTATTATTTTTATCTATCCAGATTTCACCAGCAGTACCGCCTCTATATCTTTTCCATCTTGCAAGGTCACCGGTATTTCTGCCAATTACTAAGCCAGTGGGTCCAAAGCTTATGGTGCGAGCAGGACCAACCTGAATCAGTTCGGGGTCACCACCTGCCCTATTAACTTTATATAAATAAAAAAGTTGTATAAATGGCTGACCAACATTGCTGGCAAACACAATGCTTTCACCACTCCAACCAACCACTAACGTTGAACTACCAAGCCAAGTCATCCTCTTTGCAAACCCACCATCGGCTGGCATCACATAAACCTCAGGATGACCCTCCTCCTGTCCTGTAAAGGCAAGCCAGTTGCCATCAGGTGAGAAAAATGGATACATAACTTCACCAAGATTTGAAGTTAGACGCCTGGCTATACCGCCTCCTAATGCAACCAACCATAAGTCATCTTCAGCCACAAATACTATTTTATCGTTATGGATAGTTGGGTACCTATAATAGCCTTTGATTTGCTGATTAGAGGATGTATCTACTCTCATTATTTTTTGATGCCATTTTTGTCATCCACTCTTACAACTTTTATATTATACAGCTTTGCACTTTCTGTATCCATAAACTCGTAGGATATGATGAGTAACTTATCTCCTATATCTCCAAGTCTTGCTGCTCCACCAAGTAAGCCACATTTACCGGGTTCACCTTTTATCACATAAGTGTCAAATCTTGCCCCATTATTTAAATTAACAACAAGAACAATCTCACCTGGTAAAATATCTGCCTCTTCAAGTACCTTAGGTGGTAATTCAATTGAGCCTTCATATTCTATAGACTTATGAGTCACTCTGAGGCCACATACTTTGGATTTACACATTACCCTTTGCATTATCTCCTCCAGTATCTTTTTTAGGTATTTAGGTATTCCTGCCTGCCGTCAGGCTGGTTTGACTTTTAGGCCTGTCTGCCGACAGGCAGACATTTTCTAATCTCATCCATTAATGTAGCTACTATTTTATCTTCAGCCACTTTTTTAATTATTTTACCTTTTTTGAATATAATTCCTATTCCATTACCACCAGTTACACCAAAATCTGCATCCATAGCTTCACCAGGTCCATTCACTATGCACCCCATAACCGCAATTTGTAAAGGTTTCTTTATACCATTAAGAAGCTCTCTTTTTACTTTATAAACAAGCTTCTCAACCGGAATCTCACATCTGCCACAAGTAGGGCATGATATGATTTGGGGCTCCTCATCCCTTAGGTGTAGTGAGTGCAATATCTCTTTCCCTAATTTTACTTCATCAATAGAAGAGCCAGTAACTGATACTCTAATCGTGTCTCCTATTCCTTCTGAAAGTAAAGTACCAATCCCAACTGCTGAGCGAACTATACCCGGTATCCCGGGAGATGTAGCTGTCACACCAATATGAAGAGGGTAGTTCAGTTCATTAGATATTTTACGATAAGCTTCTACAGTTGTGTAAGTATCTGATGATTTAAGTGATAGGACAAGCGAATCAAAGCCAAAGTCTTCTATAATCTGCACCCATTTTTTAACACTCTCAACAAGAGCACCTGCGGTCGGTCTGCTATATTTTTGGAGTATATCATGCTCCAAAGAGCCTGAATTTACGCCTACCCTTATTGGGACTCCGTAATCTTTGGCACAGCGAACTACTTCTTTTACTCGTTCTTTACCCCCTATATTACCAGGATTTATTCGTACTTTATCAGCACCCGCTTTTATTGACTCAATTGCAAGCCTATAGTTATAATGAATATCAGCTATAATTGGAATACGAGTTTCAGACTTAATCTCTTTAATCTTTCTCGCACTGTCAAAATCTGGAATGGCTATACGGACAAGGTCACATCCAATAGACTCGAGCCCTTTAATCTCTTTAATAATAGCTTTAATTGTCTTTGATTTAGTCATTGACTGAATTGAAATTGGGACACCACCACCAATTTTAACGCCTCCAACTTGCACCTGCTTTGTAAGTTTTCTACTAATCATAATAAAACTATTTTATCTACAGGTGTGCAAAGTTGACCCAAGCTTAAACTCACCTTACAGTAATAAACTCAACTAATTTCTTCACCCCATCAGCCTCAACCTCTATATCAATAGTTCCTTCCTTTAACCCGGTCACTGTCACTTTTGAACCAACTGGAGGAGTTATTTCAACAATACCGGGCTTAGTAGGTGTCCAGGTTGGATTAACTTCCATCGGATTAAAATTTGCATCTCTACCTTGTGCAGTAAATACGACACTACCACCAATCTCGAGTTCTGTCCCATCAGCACTCCTGCCTGACTCCCCAAGAGGAACTTCACCTACATAAACGAGAATCTGAGCCAGTGGCCCTACCTTCTTAGGTACTGGTATTTTAACTTTCTTAGCACATCCAAAAGCAAATACCAGTAAAGAGATACTCAACACCGTCAAGATGCCTATCCTTACTCGTCCCATTTTGCCTCCTATGTAGAGGAGTCAACTTTGCACAACTATACTCTTTTTATCTCTGCACCAATACTACTCAACTTAGTTTCTAACTTCTCATATCCTCTATCTATATGATAAACCCTTGACACTTCTGTAATTCCTTCACCAGCCAAGCCTGCAATTACAAGTGCAGCACCCGCCCTTATATCTGAAGCCATCACTTTTGCACCAAATAAATTAGATACCCCATTGATTATGGCACTCCTTTCATCGAGTTCTATTTTAGCTCCCATTCGCTTTAGCTCAGGGATATGATTAAATCTATTCTCATACATAGTTTCTGTTACTATTGAAATACCATCAGCAATAGTGAGAAGCGAAGTTATCTGTGGCTGTAAATCTGTTGGGAATCCGGGATAAGGGGCAGTTTTTATATCGCAAGGCTTAAGTGTATCTCTTCTTTTTACCCTTATACCGTTAGTTTCACTTTTGATTTCACACCCTATTTCTTGTAATTTTGATATCTCTGAGATTGAGTCCTCCCATCTTGCATCTTGCAAGAAGACATCACCACCAGTAATTGCAACTGCAATCATAAATGTGCCAGCCTCATTATAATCAGGAGATACACGATATTCTGTTGAATGTAGCTTACTCACTCCATCAACTGTAATAACATCGTCTTTATACCTAATCTTTGCACCCATTAAGTTTAAAAATTTTATTAGCTCCATAACATGTGGTTCCCTTGCCGCATTTATAATATAAGTTTCGCCCTCAGCCATTACTGAGGCAAGTAAAATGTTCTCAGTAGCAGTAACTGAGCGCTCATTGAGATAGATTTTTGCCCCTTTCAGCGATTCTACATTAGCGTTGATGTAGCCATGTTTCTCATCAATCTTCACCCCAAGTGCCCTAAAGCCACGCAAATGCTCATCAATTGGCCTCGGCCCTATTGCACAGCCACCAGGTCTTGCAACACGAGCTTTACCAAGCCTACTAATTAAAGCACCAGTCACAAGGAATGACGCTCTCATCGTTGAGACAAGTTCATAAGGAGCATCCGGATTAGTCACCACTTTAGTATCTACTATAAGTGTGTGGTCTTTAAGTTTTGTTTTTGCTCCTATAACCTCAAGTATTTTCATCATTGTTCTGATATCTCCAAGAATTGGTACATTATGAATAATATACTCACCAGGGGCAAGTAAAGTAGCAGCCATTATTGGGAGACAAGCATTTTTAGAGCCAGAGATAGCAACTTTGCCTTTAAGGGGACGCCCTCCCTCAATTACAAATTTCTTCATAGTTCAGCTCAGAAGTCAGATGTCATAGGTCAAGATGTTTCCTGTCCTCTGTTTTCTGTCTTCTGCAGTATCCTACATGCAAACAGGGCTGCATTCTTTGCACCGGATTTGCCTATGCCCATTGTAGCTACTGGGACTCCACTTGGAAGCTCAGCTATAGAAAGTAACGAATCTATACCTTTAAGAGGAGAAGTCGGAAGTGGCACTCCTATAACTGGCAAATCTGTATATGAGGCTATAAAGCCGGGGAGTGCACACGAATAGCCACACATTGCAATGACTACTTTTACACCCCTGTTTTTAAGCTCCTTTGCATATTTTCGTGTCTTCTCTGGCTCCCTGTGGCAAGATGTCACTACTACTTCGTATGAAATACGAGCAGACTCAAGTACATTTTTGCAATCTTCAAGCCATGGCTCATCTGACTTACTTCCTATAGCAATGCTTACTTGAGGTGATACCTCTTCTGGCATAAAAATATATACTATAAACAATTAAAAAAGTCAAGTTTTTACATTTTTTTTATTCTGTAAATATCAAATTGATTAATATAACTTGAGTGGTCTATATTCAAACCATGAAAAATTCCTGCTGCATTTATATTATGGCTACCAAAAAGTTTTTTACCTAACCATTCAAATACTTTAGGCAACGGCTTGAACTCAAGTACGATAGTCTCACTACCTACACGGAGAGCCTCATCTAATGCTAACCTCGGTTTTTCAATTGTGCGTAGTGTATAAATAAATAGAACAATGTCAAAAACATGGTTCTTAAATGGTAGTTTATACGCAGAAGCTACACAAAGCTTATTAGTCCCGTTTAGAGATTTATCTCTAACGGGATTAGTATACTTCTTTGCTAAAAGTAGCATAGATATTGAATTATCTACACCAAAAAATTCATCACCTTTAAATAATGGGATAGACTTGCCAGTTCCTATTCCTACTTCAAGAACCTTACCTTGAGGTAATACCTTTTTAAGGGAACGTACAAACTCTACCCTGGCTAAATCGGAGAGGCCAAAGTTAAGCACACTATCTAACAAATTATATAGCCGCGGATGCCTGTACAGCCATTTCATATCATTGATGCAAACAGAGATATCATTTTACACTTACTACAATTTTAGACCATACTTTTTTTGTCTCTTTACAAAGAGTTTCCAAACTACCATTGTTTTCAATTACAATTGGTAGGGACACGCCATGGCGTGTCCTCACATTATCAAGTAACTGGCTCTTTATTCTGATATCTGCTTCCTTTCGAGTATATCCCATTTTTAAAAGCCGAGCCAATTTTGTCTCATAATTGGCTTTAACGAGAATAACCTTATCAAACCAGCTCTCTATCTGCCACTCGTATACCAGTGCACAGTCTACAATCAGTACCTTTCTGTTTACCTCAATGATTGATGTTCTAAACGATTCTATTTGCTTTTTTAGCTCAAAAAGGAGCGGTGGATGGACAATAGACTCGAGGAGCCTCATTTTATTACGATTTCCAAATACAAGAGTGCTGAGCTTCTTCCTATCAACTTTGTCTCTGTCTACATCAATGATACTGCTGCCAAAAGCCTCAACTAACTCATCTTTTTTTTGTTCAAGTACATTCCAGCCCATTCTGTCTACATCAATGACAGCTACATCAATGATACCTCTATTTACCTCAATGATAAATGAAACTACTGTCGATTTACCAGCTCCAATGCCACCAGTTACACCTATTACCATACCTCTGTCTATATCAATGACACTCTGTTTACCTCAATTCATACCAGTTATCACCTACTCCTATCCTTACCACTACAGGGACTTCAAGTGGTAATGCATGCTTCATCTCATACTCTACAATAGATTTTACATCCTCTACCTCTTCCTCAGGAACTTCAAATACAAGCTCATCATGTACCTGCATTATTATACGGGACTTGAATTTATGTAGCTTGTCGTAAATTCTTATCATTGCTACCTTTATCATATCAGCTGCTGAGCCCTGAATAGGTGCATTGATAGCAGCACGCTCAGCAAATTCCCTTACACGAACATTATCTGAATTTATACCTTCTATCCAGCGCTTCCTACCAAGTAGTGTCTCAACATAACCAGTTTTACGTGCAAACTCTAAGTCTTTATCTATCCATTGTTTGACTCCCGGATATGTAAGAAAATAAGCAGCTATAAAAGTAGATGCCTCGTCTACATTTATACCAAGACGCTGTGATAACCCATAAGGACCCATCCCATAAATAATGCCAAAATTTACTACCTTTGCATTGTCACGCTCCAATGAACTTACACGAGACTCAGGTATATTAAAGATTAATGAAGCAGTCTTTGTATGGATATCAGCACCAGAATTAAAGGCTTCAATTAGAGTGGAGTCTTTTGAAACTGATGCAAGTATCCTGAGCTCTATTTGTGAATAATCAGCTGAAAGAATACGCCAGCCACGATGCGCAATAAAACCCATACGAATTTCACGCTTCGGAATATTTTGAAGGTTTGGATTAGATGAAGATAACCTACCAGTAGCAGTGCCAGTTTGCTGCCAATTAGTATGTACCCTGTCATACGAATCAGCAAGCAGTGGAATAGCATCAAGATAAGTAGACTTTAACTTGAACAGGTCGCGATACTCCAGAATCTTACGTGGTAGCTCATAATCTTTGGCTAATTCTGTAAGAACATCTTGGTCAGTTGAATACCCTGTCTTTTTACGCTTTGACTTGGGTAGATTGAGCTTGTCAAAAAGTATATTGCTTAATTGAATAGGTGACCTTAAATTAAAACGCTCTCCTGATAAAGAGTAAATTTCTGCCTCAATCTTATTTAATTTTAGCTCAACTTTACTGGATTCGGACAAAAAATAATTCTTGTCTATAAGGACACCTATGCGTTCCATATTTGAAAGAACACGAGCTAAAGGAATCTCTACATTAGTAAAAAGAGAGATTAGACCCTTACTTTCAAGCTCAGTTTTCAGAATATTATAAAGAGGATAACACACAAAAGCACTATCCATAAGCCAGCTTACTATTTTATCTTGCCTGTCGGCAGACAGGTGGTCAGGAATACCTGTAAAACCTGCCTGACGGCAAGGCAGGTTTGCATTTTTCTTGCCTTTACCAGTATCTAAACTAGAAAGTGGAAAGCCAAGCCAAGTGAGAGCAATGTTATCAATAGAGTGCTCCTTTAATTCAGGCTTTAATAAATAATCTGCTATACTTAGGTCAAAAACATTGCCTTTAATATCAAATTTTTTAAACAATGATTTAGAATCGGGTACAATTTTACAAATGGATGGATTTTCTACCAGTGATACAATTACATTTTCTACCCCCTTACCTACAAAAACTATGCCTTTTTCGTTAGCAAGAGAAAAATAATAGCCAAATGACACTATACTTACTTTGTCCTTTACTGATTTTAAAAACTTAGCCAAATCTGTTACAACTTTGTATTCTTCAGGCTTGTAATGTAGGGGCAACTCTTGTGGTTGCCCAGACGTCAGTTTCTTTATTATTGAGAAAAACTCAAGCTCAGTTAAAATTTTGAAAAGTGCTTTGTTATCAGGAACACCTATTTTCAAATCATTAGGCTCTATTTTAAGAGATGCTTCAGTTTGAATAGTTGCAAGCTCCTTTGAAAGTAAAGCTTGCTCCTTAAAATTATTAAGAGCTGACTTCACCTTTTCTGATTCAATTTTAGATATGTTTTCAAATATATCTTTTAGACTACCAAATTGTGAGATTAATTTAGTAGCTGTCTTATTACCTATTCCTGGGACACCTGGAATATTATCTATTGTATCACCTGTAAGACCAAGAAAATCAGTCACCCATTGTGAAGGTATACCTAATTTAGATTGAGCTGAAACAAATTCAAAACTGCGTGGACTGAGAATCTTTATACCGAGAAATTCAAGCTGTAGAAAATCTTTGTCATCAGAAAAAATTATCACATCAAATCCTTTAGAATGTGCCTTCTTTGCTATTGTCCCTATAACATCATCTGCTTCTATACCCTCCTCTTCAATCAGCTGTATACCTAAACACTTGACAATTTCTTTTATTACAGGAAGCTGTGAAACTAACTCTGGAGGTGCTTTTGGACGAGTAGCTTTGTATTCCTTAAATTGTTTATGCCTAAAACTAGGTGCACTGGAGTCAAAGCTAACAAGTAAATATTCTGGTTTCTTTTCGTTTAATAATTTAAGTAGAGAATTCACAAACCCAAATACAGCAGAGGTATTTTCACCTTTTGAATTACGGAGCGGGTTGCGAATGAATGCAAAGAATGAGCGATAGGCAAGCGAAGTGCCATCTACAAGCCATAAAGTCTTCACTGGTGTAATTTAGATATTGTCCTCCCTACCGATATACCTATTAGACTGCCAACAAAGATATCAGATGCCCAGTGCTTGTCATCATTTACACGCGAAAGTCCAACTACAGTAGCTACCCCATAAGCTAAACCACCAATTATTGGATTCTTATATTCATCAGTTATACAGGAGGCAATGGAGAATGCAGTACTCGTATGTCCTGATGGGAAAGAGTGGTTATCGGAGTAGATGCTAGGAGGAGAACAAGAAAATGCGCCTTTCTCCATATAGGGACGACTCCTACCAATCAAGCATTTAATAGCCCCTACAATAGCAGTCGAAATCAATGCACTCTCACCACTTAGAAGGGCTGCCTTTTTTAACTTTGTATTGCTTGTAATACAACCATAGAGGTAAACACTACCTAACATAAGCGCAGCGCCCTCAGCCCCCAAAGGCCTAAATATATCATCAATTTTATCAGTTGTAGAACTACGCCTACTTTGTGAGAAATTGCGTATCGTCTCATCATTAGATGCAAAACTACCAGTAGCTACTAAGACACAAGAGAACTTAGCCCAATCTCCCGTATCCCACCTCAAAGGCGAACTAATTATATGCCTAGCATCTGGATAAAAACTTCTCCACCAATCCATAGAATTAATGTCCCAAGAACAAACTATTAAAATTAAATAAAGCATTTCATATTTGAATTTTGGTTTGTCATTTTGCATTTTGATTTTTGATATTTAATATTACTATTGTATATCTTATTTAACCGTCTAAGGGCATCAAGTTTATCTCTATCACCAAGCTTGGCATGTGAAATTGCACGCTCCAAAGCTGATATGGTACGCTCGTAATTTTTTCTATCTACTGGATACGGATGACCATCTTTACCACCATGAGCATAGCTAAAGCGGGCAGGGTCAGTAAAACTTGGTGCCTCCCCATATATAATTTCACTTGCTAAAGAAAGTGCTCTTATAGTCTTGGGACCCACACCTGTAAGTCCTAATAAAGTCTCAAAATCAGCTGCCTGGCGCTCATAAGTTTTTTCAAAAATATGATAAAGCCTATCCGGATTTATATCACGAAGAAAAATTTCATGATGAGATGGGAGATGTAGAGACTGTAACTTCTTCAACTTATGCACTAATTTATCAGGCGGCGTCCTTGATAACTCAGTTGATACTATCCGATTACCTTCATGCCCTTTTGCTACTGTATTTAATACAAGCTTTTCAATATGAGTTGCCAAAATTGCATTGTGAGGGTCGTCTACAAACGAACAATGCGCAAGTGGATTAGTAGTTAACCAATGGTAGCGTCTTGCAAAACAGGATTCTAAATTCATACCCTGCTGCACTACTGCCCATGCACCATCTTTAGTAAAAAAGAAAGTATGATGATAAATCTGATACCCATCCTGTAAACCTGATGAGTCCACTTTGGCAGCCATCCTTGAAGCATATATAAGTGGCTCAGGTGTTATATTTATAAATTTACTCTTATTTTCTATTTCTTCAGCTGTCTTCCTTGATGCTCTACCTTTACCACCAGCAACAAATATTCCTAAGTCAGCCTCAATACCTTTCAACCCTTCCTTTAGTGCACCACATACAGTTGTCGTCAAACCTGATGAATGCCAGTCAAACCCAAGAAGTGCACCAAGAGACTGAAACCAGAAAGGTGAAGCTATCTTATCCAAAAAATCAACTGACCCAAACTCGTTTACAATTATAATTGCTATCTCACGAGCAAGCCGCCGCATACGCTCAAATAGCCAAGCAGGCGCCTTCCCGTAATGGAGAGGTAAATCAGCTACCCCAGTCCTCATATTTAAAAATAATAACTGTATTTAAACTGCTTGTCAAACTATTTTTATTGGTTTGTAAGGTGGTGATGTAGCACGGGAGTTTATCTCCCGCTTAAAAGAATCTACTCCAAGACCAAAAGAGGTAATTTTACTGTTGTCCCTAGTGTCTCTACTGTCATTGCGAGCGATAGCGAAGCAATCTATCCTCAAAGCTTCTTTCTTGGTTCCACTATTACTTCCTTTTTTGATAAATTATAGCCAATAAATGCACCTATAGGTAGAGAAAAGCCTATAAGTTTGTCAAATTCACTTGATTTTATTTTAAGCACTCTTTTTGCCCCAATCAACACTAATGGGAATGAAACTGCCCCAATAAGTGTAGTAAAATACCTACTTTCATCATACTGTTGCCCCACTTTCCATACCCCAAATGTAGCTCCAAGTGTATACAGCGAGAAGCCACCGATTAAGGCAGCATCTTCTGTCCCCCATATCGCATAGCCTAATATAGTGCCTATGCACCAGCCAATACCACCAAGGACATAGCCAGCAGCCAGTTCATTTAAGTACTTGGAGTAGGTTGGAAATTTAGCAGTTGTATCTACTGTCCAAACTGGTTGAGATGAAGCTAAAAATGTAGGGGTTTGATTTATCAAACCCGAATATTTATTGGACACAATAACTTGTGCCTCCTCATTATTAATACATAGCAAAAAGAGAATAGCACTCCAAGAAATCATAGGTAATACATATTACTTTGTTAAAACTTTGTCAAGTTTTTTGTATTTTTTTCAAAAAACAGCCTCTCTAATTCATATAAAGTTTTAACAAAATACTGTTACAGTTTTACTATGAGATTAAAAATAACTTTATTTCGCTCCGGATTTCGCTTAATACAAAATCCGTATTCAGCTATTTAATAAAGTGCAACGTCTCATGGCCACTGGTTACAGCATTAGCTTCTGAGCAGTTGTCCATAAGCTTTATTGTAAAAGAACAGTCTTTTAATGTATCAAACACAACATCATCTGTGTAAAATGTGTTGAATACCCTCCTTAACTCTACAACCCATACACCATCAGTCCAGGAAGCGGCTGCAACAATGTCTGCTTTACTTTGAGAAGGTGTGCGTAGAATATATACTGGAATAACCCTCGGACCAAGAGAATCTACTTTAGTCCAGACATGATTACTTATATTATACACTACTCCAAGTGAATCATAATTAGCTGCCCAAATAGAATCAACATTTAGACCTGTGACATTGGTACCTTCACCAGATTGCAGAATCATCAAATCTATGAACTCTTTGGGTGAAGGTTGCATCTCTCTTGGTGCAGTTGTGTCAGCATTTGCATTTAGGGAGTAGCAACTTGTGCCATTGTCATCCATAATAATTGCATTTTTAAGATACTTATCATCTGCATACCCAACAAATGTAAATTTACGTGATTTTATATGGCATACAAGGTTGATTGGGTCAAGTACCCATGTGGTCTCAGGTGGTGTAACTGTGGTATCTATATATGCTATCTCAGTATCTGCCTCAAATACTGTAGTATCTATCTGAATATCCTGTAATGCTCCTCCGGGTATATCAGTTGTGCTTCGTGAGCCCAAAGTTTTAGCTGCACCTATATACCAGATATCTTTATCAATCCCTGTATTTGGAGTATCCCATACGAGCTCAATCGCATCTTCGTACAATGCACTTTTTGACCATGCGGAATTAGAGTATAACCATGACCCATTAGCTACGATACCAAAACTTGCATCTTGCCATGTAGCAAGAAGCCATAAATAGCCAGCAGTGGAGTCAGGATATGGAGACCAAACTGCTTTCATGGTAACTATCTTAGTCCCAATAATTACCTCTCTTGCAGGCGCAAATGTCCAAGCCGGGTCAGAGGCATCACCATCTACTTTTGGAGGCGATGTCGGAAACCTGATAGCATTGAGTAAAGATGTATCATAGGTTGGCGGTTGGGTTGGCTTCTTCTCACACCCAATAAAAAGACACAGATAGCTACAGATAATAACACAAATAAATACACAGATTTTTCTGCTCTTCATCTAACACCTCCTTTAATCATTGGGATAGACTCAACCTCTGTCTACATCAATGATTTAAAATACAAACCCAAGTGACACACGATGCATCAAGCCAAGCCGACCAAGGTCTTGACCTGCATAGTCAACTTTAAGAAATTGACCCCCAAGCCCATAATTGATACCCATACCAAAAGTGAAAGCTTCACGACTATTTAACCTGTCCTTATACATACCGGGATTGTATTTATAGCCAGCTCTTAATGCTAAAATTTTATTCCATACATATTCAGCACCAAACATTAATAATTCTTTGCTATCGTTAGGATGAGAAAAGTCAAAAGAGGCAGTCAGAAGATTTTGCTCATCCTCTAATAGGTTATAAGCAAACCCCATTATGAAATTAAGAGGAAGAGGATAAGCGGAGGTCATTTTTTCTACATCCGTTGTTGCATAATTACTTGGCCATGATGTATCTGACCAAAGAACTTGTAGTTGCTTTCCATGAAATGCCATGTCTGGACCAAAGTTTGATATCATCAGTGCCCATCTGAGGCTACCGAAACCCGGTCGATACAGTGTACCAAAATCAAAACATAACCCATTTGAAGACATATCCCAAATCGCTTCTTGAATATATTTTGCATTCATACCAAATGAGAACCTATCTGTGAAGTTCCTGGCATAAGAGAGAGCAAAAGCAAGGTCACTTGCACCAAACTTGTTTCCTGTGCTATCCGGCTCGTATATTGTTGTTTCTTCCATCTCACCCATACTTAGAACTGTAACACCTACACCTACTGACCCAAATAATCCTAATGGAGCTACATAGCCAACAAAGTCGTTTCTAATGTCTGCAATCCAATCAACATCGCAAATAAGTAATTCAGGCCTTTCCATTAACGCTATACCTGCCGGATTCCAATATAAAGCAGAAGCATCATTTGCAAGTGCAGTGTAGGCACCACCCATCCCCATTGCACGACTTCCTATTCCTATTTTCAAAAACTGTGCACCTGACATGCCAACCTTTGAAAGCCCAAATGATAAACATGGATAGAGACAGAAAAAAAGCATAGATAAACACAGAGTTGTAAGGGTTTGATTAATCAAACCCCTACATAATTTTGAGCTTACTGACATTTTGCCTCCTTTTTAACTACTTAATTATAGCAAACTTACCAATCTTATTTCCTATCTTTGACTCAATATGATAAATATATATTCCACTCGCCGGTATACGACCTTCAGCAGTCAAGATATCCCACCATTCAGTACCACCTGCAGTGTTCACACCTTGTCCTGAAATCGTCGCCTTGTGTTCAATAGTCTTAATCAAGTCGCCAGCCAGTGTGTATATCCTAATTGTGCATTCATCAGGTAGGTGTGTAAACTGAAGTCTCGAGTAATCTTTGCTACACTCCCAGTCATTTCTGACTAAAAGTGGATTTGGAACTACCCTAATATTGTCAAGATTACCTTTGCCGGCAAACTTAAACGATTTGCTATTAATTCTGAACACATTGCCAGCACCAGGAGCTTTATCACCTGAGTTATACACAGTCCATATCTCACCATCTTCAGGATGTACACTCCAATTCATAGGAAGTGGGTTAGCAGCTGGCTTATTAAAATAATAAAGACAGCCACAAATGTACATTCCTTTCCTGTAGTTTCTTTCAATTAGGGCTGTATCACCTGTGATAAAATCTCTACCAGGCTTGATACTTGAATAATTAAATGACCAAGAGTTTACACGGGCAGTGTCAAAATTAACTTTAATATTATTTCCTATATCCCATACCTCACAAGTAAGAGTATCAGGGTTTCCATGATAATATTTCCACCTAATCTCAAAGTTTGTCCCCCTAAACGCCCATTTCTCAGTCCCACCGCCTGTAAAGCCACCTACTTTTAATGAATCGCCAGGATAAGCAGTCCCTATATCATTTGTCACCTTAATGCTATCGCAGCCAAATGTATTTGGGTCAACCTTAACATCCGCAGATACCTCTATTCCATCAAATATAGGAGAGACAACTTTACCCGTCCACATACCTTGTGCAGTATTTATAGGAATGGTCAAAACAGGAACTGGAGTGTCTCCATCAGTTACATCAAAAATATAAAAAGAATAAATAGGTAGTAAATTATTCTTATTTACTTGTGTCTCTTGGCACCTGATTTCATAAGCATGACCAGTAATGGCAGTCGGCACTTTTGCATCAGCTCTAACAGTGACAGCATTAGCCGCCCCTTGAGTGTGTTCAACAGGTGTCTCCGGTGGAATATAATTTGCTGCCTCTGACCTTGGGACTGCTGTCTTCATCCCCTTACCACCTTGACTGCACTCCTGAGCAGTATACTCAGCTACATTTGGGCTTGCAGTTGTATTATAATCAAATGATGTCACAGCATAATAGTATGTGAAACCGTTCACTACTGAGTTATCTACATAAGAGTATTTTAATCCTGTATTAGGAGACGCCCATGCAGTATCAATTGGGGTTAATTCATCAGGGAGCATTCTTATATCATCAGCTTTGTCACATTCACCTAAAAGGGTCCAGTCACCGGGAAAGCCAGTTTTACTTCTCCATACCCTATATCCTTGAAAATCATATTCAAGATATAGTGTATCACCTATTTCTTGCATTTTTGTGTAAAATGCATCCGGTGTATTCTCAGGTGAATTATCCCATGTGAGAGTTACCTTGTGGTCTCCAGGTGTTACAGTGAGTTCAGGTGGGGGTGGTGGTCCTGGAAATAACCAGCCAGCATCAAACATTGCCTTTGCAAGGTCACCCTCTGCTCTTAAATAATCTAACCCCCCTGTTGCTCCGTTAGAGAACATAACTGCGACAAGTAAAGTGTCTTCTTCACCCGGTGCTAATCTAAAAGGACCTGCTGCTTGAATCATACGCTTGTCACCAGGTACATTATCTACACTGTCACCAAATGGATTATAAGCACCAGTTGTATAGTCATAACCAGCAAGCATATCGTATCGCTGGTTATCATTTGATGGCTCAACAGCACGTGTACACTTCTTAAATGCTGTCATTGGTAGCCTTTCACCAGGAAACACTGTATCTATTGCACCAGTAGGGTCGTTCCAGCCGTTAAGGCTGCCTACATAAACAGTGTCACTCGCCTTAGGTCCTTGAAGGAACCTAAATGCCACATAATATGGAGGTGGATACTTCCAACCAGGTTCCTGTCCAACTGTATAAGTATAGCCAAGACTCCTACTTATATCAAGCCCGACAAGATCGTTATCTGCATTCCCAATATCCATATCAGCATCTGCACCCACATACATACCCCTTAAGGTACGTGAACTAACATTTTTAAAAGCGTATTGGATAAAGACAATGTTGTTGTTTACAGGTGCATTCCATGCAAATGCAAGCTGTTTAACTATAAGTCCGATAGGCTTTGTCTCCTCATGCTGAGCTTGCCACATATCATTATACAAACAGTAAACATCCTGGTCAGATAGTATAATATTTTGACCAAGCGAATCTTTCAGTGGCCACTCTGCTAAATCTGTAGAATTTGTGCTAAAATATAGCCTATCTTCAGGATGCGAAGATGCATTAGCTGCATGGTCAGCATTATGTTCCGGAGGACCCGGCATGAATTCAGACCTACCATTCATTGGATTGTAGCCTTGGGTTACTAATTTTTCTCCCCCCACAAGTGCACCTATCCACATACCAGCCCCAAATATATATGGACAGCCAGACCCTTTTGGCCATATTCCACCTGCGGTACCGGCTGCATTTTGACCAAATTTGCCATAGGTTGTTAGGGGTAGCTCAACATTGTTGATATCCATATTTTTTAACTCAAATAGTCTCGAGCCCTGTGTCCCACTTTGTGTTTTAGCAGTTGCTATTTTTGAGGAAAGTAAAAAGCAAAAGCTAAGTCCTAATATCAGCAGATTGCTTCGGCTGCGCCTCGCAATGACAACATTACACATTTTCACCTCCTAATCATTGTGGACGGGGTTATCCCGCCTCTACATCTCTGTTTACATCAATGATTTTAGAAATTGACACATACTCCAACCTGTATTCTTCTTGGGTTACCATAAATGTATGGGTCATTGGTGTAATCCTTGTAGCAACTCACATAAGAGTTGTACCACTCATCCTTTGTTATTTCACCATTCTTGTCAATGTCCCGTCTTGTATCGTATGAGCCAGAATAACATGGGATTGCATCTTGATACCCTGTTGGCCATGTCTCACTTATAAGCCTATCATAATCATACATCATGCCGCTATCATCAGGTTTACCAGTTACAGGGTATACATTTTGGATATTCTTCCGGTTAAACAGATTGGTTATCTCACAGAATAAAGAATAACTGAGCCCAAAGAACTTGACCTCTTTATTTAACCTAATGTCTGTAGTTATCGTCCAGGGCATCCTCTTAGAGTAAATGTCGCCTATAATACGCATGGAGGCATCTCTTACAGTATAAGGAAGACCACTACCTGCCTGTGTCAATATGTTCAAGTTAAGGTTTTGTAGTGGATAAATAGAGCCTACTCTTATTCCAGATTTATCCGGAATATTAAAATTAAGATTTGCTGATACTGTATGACGCTGGTCAAATTCCAAATAGTATTCTTTCTGTGGCAGCACTACAGGCTTACCAGTAACAGGGTCAGGTGGTATATTAGCAATGTAATCATAATATGCCTGTGTTGAATATGAACCAGTTCCTTTGGCTTCAGATAAGCTATAGGAGAGCTTACCAGAAACATAACCCATCAACCTTTGAGTAAGTACAATTTCAAATCCTTTTACATTACCGTAATCTACACCCTCATAAATAGTATACACTTTTGGCTGAGCCGGTATCAGACGAGCCGCAAGTATATCGTAAAGGTCTTTGTAATAGGCAGTTAGGTTTAATGCAGTTGTCAGTGATAGCTGATGAGCAATACCAATCTCGTATTGAGTTGTCTTTTGAGCTGCTAAATCAGGATTCCCTATACGAATCCAGCCACCCCTTAGCTCCATCAAATTCCTGCCTACATATTCATAGAGACGCTGAAGTTCAGGCACCTGAAAGAATTGACCATAAGATAGATGGAATACAGTACGCTCTGTGACAGGATATGAGATACCAAACCGTGGTGATAGCTTATATTTTGGCTTAGCCCACACCTTACCAAGTAGAGGCGCGTACGGGTCTATAAATTTTTCTGCTTTTGAGTCAAGATAATCAAACCTTAGACCTGCATTCACAATGAAACCAGGATACTCAATTTTGTCTTGAATATAGGCAGCACCTTGTATAGGATAGTATTCATACTGGTCAAAATAAAGGCAGTTTGATATAATTGTATCTGTAGTGTCGGGTCTGGTATAGATATATTGCCCTATTTCATACTTAACATCGTTCCGCTTGGCTTCAAGGCCAAACTTTACCTGATGATGTCTTGCAATCTGGCTTGTAATGTCAAACTTGCTATTTATGTAACTTGATTCCCTATCACGCCACAAGCCAGGACTCCCATGAACAAAACCCCATTGAGTGCCACCAGGAACACCCCATGGATAATCAGCATTGTATGGGGCAGTTGTTGCTCTTACAGCATGTTGATTGTATGTCCACCAGGGTCTAAACTTAACATCTTCCCACCATTGCCTATCTTTTTCATACTCCCAATCTCTATGTCCTTGTAAAAGATGAGTCTTAAAGTAAGCTAAACCAATTGTGTAAAATGTAGATTTCGTCCACATATGTGTTAAAGTAGCATTAACCTGACGCGCTTTCTCAAACCTTGTAAGTCTATTCTCCTTTGTTTGATACTTTTCTTGGTTTTCACTTTGCTGACCAGCATCAGGGAGACCACTAAAAACAGCATACTGACCTTCTTGGGTACGGGAGAGGAAGCCACCGAGTGATAGTTTTATAAGTGGAGTAAATTTGTATGTCATCTTACCCTGAAATGAGTAGAACTCGCGGTCTGTTAATGGTACCGGGAAAAAATACGACTGCCAGCGCTCCCTCGAATTTACCTCACCTGATAAGAAATAATTTGCATTCTTAATAAATGGACCGCCTATACTTGCTTCGTAACTATTTAAACCTTGGTCAAGATAGCCAGTAAATATTCTGTCTGTCCTGTATCTTGTCATACCCTCACTCTTAACTCCCTCTTTTGTGACTAAGTTGACTACACCTGACATAGCCTCACCATACTCTGCATTGAAGCCACCAGTTAATACCATAACCTCCTGTATTGCATTCATATTGATATTAGCACCAGCTCTGCCAAGAACAGGGTCCTGAATTGACATCCCATCTACCATATAAATAACCTCACCTGACCTACCGCCTCTGATATGAATACCACCAGTTGCACCAGATGCACCACCAGCCGAACTTAGGACACCAGCCTGCTGTGAAACTACTGCCTGATAGTCATGTACAGGTTGACGCTCTATTTCTTCTGTAGTTATCACATGGGTTGTAGCAGTCGCATCCTTGAGTACCATTGGACGCTTAGCTGTCACTGTTACACCTTCTACTTTGATTACTGTTGGCTTAAGCTCAAAGTCTAATGTAGTTGTGAGGTCCATAATAGACTTGACATCAGTCTTAGTTACAGGCTCATAACCAATCATTGTCGCCTTCACTGAATATGTGCCTACAGGGACATTTAATATATAGTAATAGCCATCAATATCAGTTGCCGCACCCATAGTTGTACCCTCAATCACCACATTTACGCCAGGAAGTGGGCTACCCATTGTAGCATCTGTAACCCTACCTGCAATCTTACCAGTTACCCCTGCAAAAGTAAGACTTGTGCAAAACAACAAGAGTATAACACCACTTAATCTCTTTATACACATGCTACCTCCTTTCTATATTTACGCTTGCCCTACTACACATTATTCCAGTAGGGCAAACCTTTGGGTTTGCTTTATTTACTTGCCCTACTAAATTACTGTGATTGCAACCAGTAGGGACGGGGTTACCCCGCTCCTATAATAGAAAATTTTACTTTAAAACTACTAGCTTCCTTATAGAACTGGTAGTTCCCGCCTGTAGCCTGCAAAAATATACACCATCTGCCACTACTGAGCCAGAATCATCTTCTCTATTCCACGACACAGTATGGACACCTGCGTTTACTTTGCCATTTACAAGTACTCTCACAAGCCTACCTGCAATATCATACACATTAAGAGAAACTGTTCCCGCCAATGGAAGTGCATAACTTATTGTAGTAACATTACTTACAGGATTTGGCTTGTTCTGGTTAAGGATAAACGTTGTCGGAACATTAGGACTACTTTCTTCAACTCCAATAACTTTCCAAAATCCATTAACCCACGCAGTATCAGATGAAACAGAGTAATGCCATAGGGGATCAGGTCCTGCATTTAATGCTGTATAATCAACATAAAGCATATGAACACGAGAGCCTACAGCTTCTGCAATTTCTACTCCCCACTCATCAACATCTGGAGTATTAGTTATCCTGACAGGATAGAATACACTGTCATTCCTGATACCTACAAGATAGATATCAGCAAAACCAGTTGCTGTGTCAGGGTAGTCAATGTAAGTTATATAAAAATAACCATTACCATCTACCCCAATTGATGGACAATCTGCATTCCCAAGAAATGTAGCACCTGTTGTATCCAAATCTGGAGTCACTTGTGTATGAACCCAGTTACCATTTTTCATACAGCTAAAAAATGTAGCACTCTGTGGAATTGTATCACCGGCACCAGTCACATATATGCCTGCTAGACAAACAACAGTGTAAGGTTTATTATTGTGCACAATGCAATCATACCTATACCACCAGCATCCTTGGTCATATCCGGATGGGTCAGTTGCCATAAGCCTTGCTGGAGTAGTCCAGGTAGCACCTCCATCAGTAGAACTTAGATAGTATGGAATTAAATATCCAGTTAATGTATCTTCAACTCCATTAATAAGTCCAAATAGGTAGCCACCCGATCCACATGCCACATCCATTGCATCAGTAGCATTATGGAAAAGTGCACCATCAACTACCCGAGCCGGTGGAGCAAAACTTACACCCCCATCAGTAGACTTAGAGAGCCAATCATGGCCAGTATTCAAATCCCAGCCAACAATATACAGATAACCATTCTCATCTATGTCTACACTATGAAAAAAGCAGTGAGTGGTTGTAGTATCATCTAATAAAAATGGAGCCCACCACGAACCTGCAGCATAATCATCGTCTCTTGTAAAGAAGCCGGCACCACCACCAAGATTTTGCTCATAATACCCTATATATGGAATAAACCCAGGGTCTACTGCTAATCCCGGATACCTTGCTCGATAGCCAAGTCCAAGTGGCCCCATTGAAGTCCAGCTTGTACCACCATTAGTAGAAGTAGCCCAATGAAGGGCATAGTTTGATGCCGGGGGTGCTAAATATACAACTTGAAGATAGTTAGTTGACGGGTCATATATAATACTCTTACAAGACATACCAGCTATAGTGCGAATGTTGTCTACAGTTGCTATTGAGTCACCTACTTGCCTAACTCCACTCCGTAGTGAACCACTGATTACAGCCTCTCTATTAGAAGTTGGCTCCACCTTAGGAATTAATGACTTATTAAACCCTGCAAATGCAAAAGAAGATAATAAAACAAAACCTATCATCCCTACTAATATCTTTTTTACCATTTTAACCTCCTATTCAAACTACTATTTCCTAATTTTTATTTCCTGTTTCCTAATCTTACTCCTCTTTTCTCTCACCTCCCTTCCAAGCTCTTTTTAATACCTTGCCTTTATCACCCCCTTTCATTCCACCTCAGGCGGATTATTTGTCTCCTTATCTGTATCTTTCTGTGATGTTAGGGTACTTCGTGAGCTAACCATTTTAGCTTTTCGATAGTCAAAGTAATAAGCTCCATCAGGATTACCGAATACTATGCTCTTGTGTAAATCTTTAGCTTTTATTCTTAGTGTGAAAGTATTAGCATTACCTGTGTAACTGAAAGAGGTAAAGTTTGATGTATCAGGCAGTGTCATATATGGTTTGCCACTGGGATCTACAACATTATCTACAAATACATTATAATCTGCTATAATACACCCGTCTCCATTAGGTGTCTTGTTAACAACATCATAAGTAGAATAATCTGCATCAAATAAACTTAGTGCTTTTCTCATACAGTTAACATCAGCTTCTGCTGCAGTTATCTTTGCACGATCCCTAATTCTTCTAACACTTGAGATTGCAATAGTATTGATAATACCAAGAAGCACAACTACTACTATCAGTTCAATTAATGTAAAACCGTGAGCACTTTTTTTAAACATAAATGTAACAGTTTAGTTTTTAAAAAACCACAGATACACGCAAATAATTAAAATTTCATTTAATCTGTGTCTATCAGCGTTCATCTGCGGTTACATTCATTTTCTAAAAAACTTACCTATTACACATAAATTTAGATACAAAAAATAACATAATTTTTTGACTTGTCAAACAAAAAAATATTTTTTTACTTTATTTATTATGTTTCCTATATTCATACCCTTTATTAAATGCATTAAGATTTAATTCTTCAGTTCCCTTTGGAACTGATGTCTTGATTGACTCACGCATACCGTCTACACTTACCGCATCACATTGGGAAGAAAAGAAACCTAACATTACCATGTTAGCTACAATTTTACGACCCAACTCCTCAGCAATACGGGTGGCAGGAATTTTCATAACTCTTTTATCTGTAGAAGATGGGAATACTAAGTCTTCATCTATTAGAATTACACCACCTTTTTTAACACTGGCAGAAAATTTGCTATAGCCCTCCTGTGACATAGCTATTAAAATATCGGGCGTATCTACTAACGGATAATTTATAGTTGTATCTGATATTATAACCTGAGCTGAACACGCTTCACCCCCTGCCTCAGGTCCATAAGATTGGACAAGTGTTGCCTCCTTTTTGTCATATATTGATGCCGCTTTCCCAATAACATAGCCGGATAAGATTACACCTTGACCACCAAAGCCTGCCACTCTAATTTTGAGAGAGGTCATTTTAAAGAAATGCTGACTACTGTCTTTAACTCCTCTAATTTATCCAAATAAGTTGGTCTCTCTATATCTACAAACTTGCCGCATACTATTTCACCATCGAGTTTAATATCTGTAAGTTTTCCGAAGGATCCCGTGGAAAGGTCAATATCACGTTTTATCACACTCTTTTCTTTAAAGTATTTCATTATATCAATACCTCTTGCTTTACGATTTTTTCGTCCATACTCAGTTGGACATGGAGAAATGACTTCAATAAAACTAAAGCCACGTTTATTAAATGCCTCACCTATGGCACGCTTAAGTTGATGCACATGTAGGGTAGTCCACCTTGCTACATACACTGCACCAGCAGCTGCTGTAAGGTAGACGAGATTAAATGGATGCTCAAAATTACCGTAAGGACTTGTAGATGTTATTCCTCCAACAGGGGTTGTAGGTGCTACTTGACCACCAGTCATCCCATAAATAAAGTTGTTTACACAAATAACAACTAACTCCACATTCCTGCGTGCCGCATGGATTATGTGATTACCACCTATTGCAAATAGGTCACCATCACCGGCAAGAATAAAGACTTTAAGTCTTGAATTTGCAAGCTTTAGTCCTGTAGCAAATGGGATTGCCCTACCATGGGTAGTGTGAAAGGAGTCCAGATTTATATAGCCCGGCGCCCTACTCGTGCACCCAATACCTGATACAGTTACAAACTGCTCCTCAGGAATACCAGATTCCTCTATTGCCCTTATACAACAAGAAACGATAGTCCCTATACCACAACCAGGGCACCAAATGTGAGGTAACCTATCTGTCCTAAGTAAATGGTCCATTGGATGATTCATTTTTCTATTTCCTAATTCCTACTACTTTTTACTGTCATTGCGACCACGAGCAAAGCGTGGTGGGAAGCAATCTCATTTTCGTTTCTTTGCTACCTCTTCTATTGCTTGACTTATTTCTTCTGGCTTATGAAAGCCACCACCTGCATGAGGTACAAGTAATGTCTTTACAGCTGAACATCTCTCTACTTCATAAAAAATTTGTCCTAAATTCATCTCTACCACAACGAAGCCAGTTATATGGTTTGATAATTCTCTAACCATAGCTTCAGGGAATGGCCATATAGTTATAAGCCTAAGGTAACCAACTTTTATCCCTTTACGCTTAGATAACTCAATACCTGACCATACAATCCTTGATGTTATGCCATAAGATATAACAACAACATCAGCATTATGAGTGTCTATTTCTTCAACTCTTATTATTTTATTTGCATTCTTTCTTATCTTATTAACAAGCCTCCTGACAAGCCTACCCTGCGCCTCCTCTTTCATCACTGGATAGCCACGTTCATCATGAGTTAGACCAGTTGTATGTATCCTATAGCCATCGCCTGCCTTTATAATTGGAGGAACAAGGTCTGAGTCTGGCTTATGAGGAAGGTAGTCACCGGGTTTTAGAGTTGTATATCTTCTTGGTGTTATTTTTACCTCTTCCGGTGTTCGAAACTTTACTTTTTCTGTCATATGACCAACAGCTGCATCTGAAAGCACAATTGTTGGTACTCTATACTGCTCTGATAAATTAAATGCTTCAATTGTTAAATCAAAAATTTCTTGTGGTGAATTAGGTGAAACAGCAATTATTTCATAGTCACCGTGCGACCCCCACCTTGCCTGCATCACATCTGCTTGTCCTTCCATTGTAGGTAAGCCAGTTGATGGACCACCACGCTGGATATTGACTACTACACAAGGAACCTCCATCATCGCACCAAGTCCGATATTTTCATTCATTAAAGAGAAGCCAGGTCCTGATGTTGCAGTCATAGACTTTACACCTGCCCAAGAAGCACCAAGTATAGCAGCTATTGAGGCTATCTCATCTTCAAACTGGACAAAAACACCACCTAATTTAGGTAACCTCTCAGCCATATGCTCGCCTATCTCAGTTGATGGTGTAATTGGGTAGCCAGCAAAAAATCTACAACCCGCCACTATTGCACCTTCAGCACATGCAATGTTGCCTTGAACGAAATGCTCACCCTTTAAAAACTCTGTGTTCATTATACCTGATTACACAGATTTATTTTACCTGCCTGCCGCAGGCAGGGATTACGCAGATTAAATAGGTAAGGCATCTTGCCTTACCTTGTGAAGCTGGAAGCCTCACCTATTTTCCATCTGTGTAATCTGGTTTTATGCACCCGTACGGGTGGACAATCTGTGTAATCATAATTCATAACTCATTTTTGCTTCTTTATAAACTGTAAATATAGCAAATTCAGGACAAATAAGCTCACAAGTCTTACAATTTGTGCAGGCAGCACCATCTTTAACAAAAGGAGGATGATACCCCTTTTTAGTGAACTTAGTTGATAGTTCTAATACAGCTTTTGGACAAAATTCAACACAATAGCCACAACCTTTACATCTTTCTTCAAGTATGTAAATATCAGCCTTCACCAATTTCATAACATAGTATCATAAAGTAATCTATCCGTCAAACAAAAAATTCAGACCCAATACCATTTTCTTTCCATTTTCTAAAGATTTTTAAGATTGATAAAGAGCTTATTTACATAAATTAAGGCACGGTCACGATTTTTTAGAAAATTGTGTAGTAGGAATTCGGGTGAAGCACTAATTTGACCATCAAAAATTTTTCTCCCATTCACTTCAAGCACAACATTTTGATCAAGTTGAACCATATCAGGGAGTATATAAATTGTGAAGGCACCAACTTGGGAAGCCTTAATAGAAAATTTATTGCCGCAAAAATAAGCCTCTAAGCGTGCCGATGGTTGTCCACGTCTAAACAGATTATATTTGGTAGGACCTGGAAATTGTCCCTTTAATTTAAGTTCTTGTCCTTGTCTAAGGATTGTCATTTCTGCCCAATCACCACATTTTTTATCTTCTTTATACTTATTTATATCGTCTAAATTATTAACAGGATTTTCTCCTAATTTAATAAGAACATCTCCTTCCTGGATACCCAATATTGCACAAAGTGTGCTGTCACCGACAACCTTGCCAATTCTCACCCCCGGTCCATTGTACTTGTCATCAGGCATAAATCCAAACATTACACGGTCATCTATCAACTCCATATTGTAGTCTTTATACCAGTCAGCATGGCCTTCAGCGATTATTGAATCGATGGAAAGCCACATACATCCCATCCCAGGATATGCACTCTCCCATTTGATTATAGAACTCAGACTACGAGGATGAGTTTCCATAAATTTTACCATAAGAGGCAATTCCTTATCAACGTAGTCAAAACTATGTCCAATATCTGCATAGATACGATAAAGAATATTAGCACCAGCACTTTGGGCAAGTTCAATTATAGGAGTAATTTTTTTAGCTGGATAGAGCTCATCTTTCTCAGTACTTATCACATATAGAGGACAATTAAAGAGATTAATAAAATATGTTTGTAGCCCACCCCATGAACCCACACCAGGATGCCCATTGAGTGGCAAAAAGGCTGCAAAATCTGTTGGATAACACATTGCAAATAAAAATGAGCCAGAGCCTCCATCAGAAAAGCCGGTTAGGAAAACACGGTTGTCATCAATATTAAAATTTTGCTTAGTAATACGAATCTGTTGTAATACATTTGATACACCAACTGAATCCCACCAAGTAGCCCCAAATTGACCAAGTGGAAAAAGAAGAATATAATTATACTTATCGGCTATTTTGATAAAAGGTGAATTTTGTACATACTCTTCTGGTTTTTCTATGATATCTGGTCGACTTATGCCTCCATGGAGGTAAATCAGAAGTGGAGTTTTTTTACTCGGGTCATAAGTCGATGGAACATACCAACAGAATGGGCGCTTAATCCCATCGATACAGAGGTTCTCATTAGTAATTATACCAATCTTATCCAATTTCTTAAACTTTATGTTCTGTAGCAATGCTATCAGACTATCAACGGAAGGTTTTTCTTTTAATATTTGGTTAATGATTTGTTCCTGTTCTTTTGTATTGGTTGTTCTTAGAAGTTTATCCAATGATTCGGAAAGATTAACAGCACCACTCTGAAAAGGAACGATAATCGTGAAAATGAATAAAAAGGAATTTATTATTTTATTATCCATTAACTTACAAATAACCAAAACTTTGAGATAAAAATACCTAATAGTAACGAGATAATTCCTAACCCAAGCACACAGCTAACCATTGTCTTACTTGTTTTTATCCTACCTTTAATTTGCGACTCGCCAAGAAATATTCCATTAAATAGCCTAAATGTATAGAATAAAGTTAGCATAGCCGAGAATATAACTAACCCTGCAACTAATAAATGACCAGTCTCCACAAGCCCAATAATAACACCAAGTTTAGCCCAAAAGCCACCAAATGGTGGTAACCCTGCTATAGAGGCAATACAAAACAGAAACCCAACCCCAGTTGCTGGGCTCAATTTCATAAAGCCACCAAGCTTACGGATGTCCATATCACGAGTCTCTTGTTCTAAAATTCCAGCACCAAAAAAAAGACCCGCCTTCCCAATACCATGGATAACAGAATATAACAACGCTGATTGGATACCAATCTCACTGAGTATTCCAAAACCCATTAGAATATATGCAATCTGTGAAATTGAAGAGTAAGCTATTATCTTCTTAATATCTGTAGAGACAAGTGCAGCACCACCAGCAATAATTGAGGAACCTACTGCAAGGAATAATATCCATGTCCAAGAGAGATAAAAAGTGCATACAAATATTTTAGCAAATGCAAGTAACCCAATTTTAGAGACTATGCCAGAGAGAAGAGCAGATGATGAAGATGGAGCTGCAGGATATGCAGCTGATGGCCAAGTATATATAGGCAAGAAAGCTGATTTAGCAATCAGACCTATGAAAATGAGGTTAAATATTTGAGATGAATGGTCAAGAGTCTCGCCTATTAATAGATTTAAGTCAAGTACTCCCTTTTGTAAATAAATGAAAATGAACCCAAAAAGCATAAGGGATGAGCCAAGATAAGTCATCAAAAATGTCTTATTCGCTATCTTAGTAAGTTCAGGCTTTCTTATGGAGCCAACAAGACGCCAAGTTGTGAATGCTGAAAGCTCCCAAAATATGTAAAGTAATATAAGATTGTTTGCATATGAGACTCCCATAAGTGAACCAATTAAGAGGGTAGTCACAAAATAGTATTCTGACTTCTCATTTTTTATATAATTTATTGAATAAATAAGTGAAATAAGTCCTATAAATGAGAATAGGAGTGCAAAAACAAGTGAGATACGGTCTAATTCAAAGCTAATGTTAAACAAAGGGGTGCCAAATCTAAATGGTTGTATTAAAATGCTTTGTCCCGTTTCCATATGGAACGGGATTTGACTACCAATCACAGCTGGAATTAACGCACAAGACAAAATTAAAGACCCAACTACAGTGATGATTGCCCATGTCTCCCTTGCTTTATCTCTGAGAACAAGACAAAAAAAAGAACCTATAAAAGGTAGCCAAATACTTGCAAGGAGTAAATTGTTAATCATTTATATTCTAAACAGTGCCAAAATGAACCCTATTATAGAGGCGACAAGAACTTTACCCCAAAAGAATTTAAGTGCCTGGTCAATTCGGACACGTGGATTTACATTCTTTATTACAATTATTACAAAAAGGATAAGCCCATACTTAATGAAGGTCCATAAAATATTTAATCCTTTAAAATTAATTCCACCAAGAAACATAGTAATTAAAAATATTGGAAGTACAAAAAGTAGTGTGTATTTCATTAGTTTAATAAAAGCAAGTGGCGGTCCCCCATATTCTATATATGCACCCTCAGCAATCTCTGTATCAGCTTCAGCTAAATCAAATGGGACATAGCCTAACTTTGCAATAACACAAATTAATGCAACAAAAAATGCAATAGCAGAAGATAATGAATTAGTAAACATCATACCATGTGTAGACTGATACCTAAGTATGGCTCCAATGTTTATCTCCTCTACCTTGCCTATGGGCGTAAATACTGCAAATATAAGCGGTAATTCATAAGCTATAAGTAGCTTTATCTCCCTTGATGTCCCAATAGCAGCAAGTGGGTTACCACTCGCTGACCCGCCAATAATAGTTGATATTGGCGGCAATATTAATAGATACAGGACTACAATTATATCACCAATAAATGCTTTGCTTGGATTTAAATTTATTTGCCAAAGGATTACACTTACTAATAGAACGCCGACAAACCCAATAATTGGAGCCATTAGGAAGGCAATACGATTACCTGCACTTGGGACTATTGTTTCTTTACCTAAGAGTTTAAAGAAATCGGCAAAATTTTGATACCAAGGTGGACCGACCCTATATTGTATCCTCGCCGTTAACTTGCGGTCTACCCAGCCTACAAGTAAAGAGAGGACAAATGTAAATAAAAAACCAGGAAATATAAGCCACGAGAAGATAAGGTTCACTGTAACTATTTCAAAAAAAACAAATTACAAAGCTCAAATGATTTTGACATAAAATATTGAGCAAAATTATGAATTTTAATGCTGAATGCTACCCCGCACCTATACATAGGGGGCGGGGCATAATTGAGCATTTAGAATTTAGCATTTCTAATGATTAATATGTTGTTACCATTTCAATAGGCTTACCAGGCTCAAACTTAATAATCATCAAACTCCTTCTTGGCTCCCTCCCTTTTGTAAAATCTATAGTCCCTGTTGCACCTAAGAAGCTGGTTGACTTGATGTTGTATTGGAAATTACTTCTTGTAACTCGTCTTGAGCGTTTAAAGATTTCTTGAATTAATCTTATAGCATCATAACCTAAGGCTGAGAATGTCTCAGGTTCTATACTGTATTCAAGCCTAAATTGATGCAAAAATTCCTGTACCTCCGGAGCACCATAGTTATAGAAAAAATGAGTTGAATAGTAATTTACACCAGGTCGGTTGCCAATAATTCTTGATAGCTCAGGTGAATCCCAGCCATCTCCCCCAATAAAGGGAACCTTAATTCCAATATCCCTTGCTTGACGAGTTATCAGGCTGGCTTCTGAATAAAATGCAGGTATAAATACACAAGCAGGATTGGCTGCCTTCACAGATTTGAGCTGTGTCTCAAATATTGTATCACTTGCCTCAAATGTGTGCTTAGAGAGAATTTTGCCACCTAACCTACTGAATTCAAGTTCAAAACTTTCACATAAGCCTGCAGAATATGGGTCACGAGGGTCTAAGAAAATGCAGGTAGATTTAGCTTTTAGATTTTCTATGGCAAACTTTGCAAGCATCACCCCCTGAAATGGGTCAGTAAATGATATTCGCCATACCCAGTCTCTACCTTCAGTAGCTTTAATTCCTGTAGCAGTTGGGGTGATAATTGGAATACGTGACTTATCTGCATATTCACCTATACGGATTACATTCTTTGTTGTGAGTGGCCCTATTATGCATAAAACTCCTTGTTTATGAAGCTTGTCTACAGCAAGGTAAGCAGCTTCATCTTCACCTTTATCATCCTCTACAATAAGCTCTACTTGCCTACCATTTATTCCACCATGAGTATTGATAATATTAGCACCAAGCTGTACACCTTTTAAGCACATATCACCATAAGAAGAAAGTGGACCCGAAATCGGTAATACTACTCCTATTTTTACAGGCTTCTTGGCACAACCAAAACCAAGTAGCCATAAAATTAAAAAATAATATTTTAACATTTTGCCTCCTAACCGCAGGACTTAAATTTTATGTAATAATTTCAGTTTGTCAAGCTTTTTTGTCCAATGTCCAATGTGTTACTTTTCAGCAAAAATGTCCTCTTTTATTTTTCAAGTAAAATGTCCTCTATCGCTGAAAATATGGTATATTCTTTGGCCGAAAGGAGG